>CAZWRR010000036.1:0-8401 GCA_964635805.1 uncultured Staphylococcaceae bacterium | reverse complement strand
TCATACGCTTTTTGTTTCGCAACTTTCGCAATATGCACTGGGCTTACGTCGGTGCCTAAATTAACAAGGGGCACGTCGATATCTTCGGCAAGTTGGGCAAGTTGATCGATTGCCGCTGGGCGATAAACGTCAGCAGCAGCGAGTAAAACACGTTTATTAAGTGTCTTTTTAAAATGTAATGCAAGTTTGCCGGCAGTCGTTGTTTTCCCGGTACCTTGAAGGCCGACAAGTAAAATAATTGTCGGTTTATTAACTTCGGTAATTAAACTAGTTGTGTCGCTCCCTAAGAGGCGCACTAATTCATCGTTAACAATTTTAACAACCATTTGTGAAGGGTTTAGTGTTTCGTATACTTTCGCCCCCACAGCTTGCGCTTCAATGTTTGTAATAAATTCTTTGACAACTTTAAAATTAACGTCCGCTTCAAAAAGAGCAATGCGCACTTCTTGGAGCATTTCTTGCATGTTTTTTTCGCTTAAGCGACTTTGGCCACGTATTTTCTTAAAGATATTTTTAAACTTATCCGTTAATGATTCAAATGCCATTTTCTTTTTCCTCCAACAATGCGACAAGTTCTTTTTTTAGCGTTTCGTCTAATTCATAACTTAGCGCGGCTTGCATAACTTTTGTTGTTTTAACAACATAAGCACGAAACCCAATTTTGCGTTCGAGTTCACTAAGTTTTTTTGTCGCTACTTTTATTGCATCGCTTACCGCTGCTTTACTAATTTCTCGTTGCGCGGCTATTTCAATAATCGAAAGATTGTACTTGTAATAATCTTCCATAATTAAAAGTTGACGTTTTGTGAGCACTGTCCCGTAAAGTGCGAGTAGTTCGTTAATATATAAATAATGCTGTAAGTTATCCACCTTTTAAAGTCTCCGTACCGTAAATATTAAAAAGAGAATTACTAAATTAATAAGGAAGTTTTGCATAATCATCCGGTGAAACATCGGTTCGCGCATTTTTTTACCAGGATAACCACGAAAAGCGCGCAAAGCAAAAATCACACTAATTGAAAACGTCGAAATAAGTAAAACAACGATTTCGGCAAATAAGTAGTTCGAGGGACCAAACGCAAAAATAACTTGGCGAACAAGAAAAAAGACAACGAAGCTAATAAGCAACGAAACTAAAGATATTGAAAAACGCATTACTCTTCTCCTAACAATAAACCGTATAAGTATTGTTCCAAATCAAACTCTTCCAAGTCATCAAGTTGTTCACCTAAACCAATAAAACGAACAGGCACACCAATTTCGTCGCGGATTGCAAGAATTATCCCGCCCTTGCTTGTCCCGTCCATCTTTGTAATAACAACGCCGGTTAAACCTGTTGCTTCACTAAATGCTTTCGCCTGTAAAATACCGTTTTGACCCGTAGTAGCGTCAATTACTAAAAATACTTCGTGCGGTGCTTCATCAACTTCACGACTTATTACACGGCGAATTTTTGAAAGTTCGGCCATTAAGTTCGCTTTCGTTTGTAATCTTCCGGCCGTGTCAACAATAACTAAATCAATGTCACTATTTTTCGCAGCATGCATCGCGTCATAAGCAACGCTTGCAGGATCACTATTTTCTTTTCCTTTAATTAAGCTAACACCAAGTCGCTTCGCCCAAACATCAAGTTGCTCAACCGCACCGGCCCGAAATGTATCGCCTGCCGCAAGCAGCACTTTCTTTCCTTGTTTTATATAACGACTTGCAAGTTTTGCGATCGTTGTTGTTTTACCAACACCGTTGACACCAACGACAAGCACAACTGTGGGTCCTTCTTCTCTAAGCGTGATTTCCGTCTTAATATCCGCACCTTGCTTTACATAACCAACAAACATTTTGTCAATAAGTAAATCGTTTAGTAGTTCGGGGTCCGTTGTTTTATTAAATACCGCTTCAACTTTTGTTGCTTCAATAATGTCATAAGCAAGTTTAACACCGACATCACTACTAATTAGTATTTCTAAAAGTTGTTCGTAATACTCTTCATTAATTTTTTCATAACGTTTCGCTAGTCGTTTTAGGCGCGAAGAAAACTCAGCGCGGCTTTTTTCCATACCAACAACGTACTTATCTTGTACTGCGGTTTTTTTACCACGAAACTTCTTTTTTAAAAAATTAATTAAACCCATTTATTTCGCCACCTTTAAAAGTGCTTCTTTTGCGGCTTGCTGTTCTGCTTCTTTCCGCTTTAAACCGCTGCCTTTCCCAAGCATAATGCCGTCATAATACACTGTTGCGTAAAATGTTGGGCTATTTGCAGGGCCAGTTTGCACTACTTCATACACTAACTCACCACGTTTATCACTTTGCACGTATTCTTGTAATGTTGATTTAAAATCAATAATATTACTAAAGTCGTAATTTTTAATTTCCGGTCCAAACAATCTATGCAAAAATTGATGTGCTACCGCTAATCCTTGATCTAAGTAGAGTGCGCCGATAAACGCTTCAAACGTATCTTCAAAATATTTATCATTATTTAAAAGCTCTTCTTCACTGATCGACTTGCCATAACGCATAAATTTATCAAAATGCAGTTCGCGCGCTTTTTGCGCAAGTGAACCACCACGAACAAAATTAATTTTCATTTTTGTAAGTTTGCCTTCATCTAATTCCGGATACTTAATGTATAAGAGTTCGGCAATCACAAGGCCAACAACAGCGTCACCTAAAAATTCAAGCCGTTCATAACTTTGTTCCTGTGCATCATTAAGCTTATAACTTGAATGCGTAAATGCACTTTTAAAAAGTTCAAGATCACGAATAACTAAGCCATGGCTATTTAAATAATCATTAAAAAAGAGAAAGCGTTCGTGTCGCTCTTGTTCATTTAAGCTTGAAAATTGTGCAAGTTTTGCAAAGTTGTATTTCTTACGCACGCTCTAAGCCTTTCTTTACTTCTTCAACGATATTAGCTTTAGCCATTTTGTAAGCAACGTTAATGGCGCTATAAAAAGCAACTTCGTCACTGTTACCATGCGCTTTAATTACGACGCTATTGACACCAAGCAAAATGGCACCACCAGTGTTTTTGTAATCAAACGTTGCCGCCATTTCTTTAAAGCCACGTTTCGCAAATAAATAACCGATTTTTGTCAAGATATTATGTGTGAACGCTTTTTTAATACCGCCCATTAATACTTTGGCGCTGCCTTCAACGCCTTTTAGTAAAATGTTACCGCTAAAGCCATCAGCAACAACAACATCAGCTTCACCATAAAGTACGTCGCGTGCTTCAATGTTGCCGTAGAAATCACTTAAAGCCCGCTCTTTCATTAACTTGTGAGCTTCAATTAAAACTGCGGTTCCCTTTCCTTCTTCTGTGCCGTTATTTAGTAAATATGTTTTTGGATTTGGGGTATCTAATACGCTTCGTGCATATATTTGTCCCATTCGCGCAAATTGAAATAAGTGTTCCGCGCTATTCTCGCTACTAGCACCAATGTCTAAAATTGCGACGTACTTCCCTTTAACTTGCGTTGGAAATGGTGCAAGTAACGCTGCACGTTCAATGCCTTCAATAAGTTTTAAACGAACTGTCGCTGCACTTAAATATGCACCAGTACCACCGGCACTAATAAGCGCATCAGCGTTTAACTCTTTGACTAAATTAATCGCTTTTAACATTGATGACTCTTTCGCACGTAATGCATCAAGCGGTCCGGCATCCATTGCTAAAATGTCGCGAGCATCAATAATCTCGGCAATCCCTTCAAGTTTTACTAACTCTTCTTTTTTCCCGACTGCATAAAATTCTACGTCAGGAAATTCATTTTTAAATTTTTGTAAAGCTTTTACTGTTGGTGCGCTTCCCGCATCACCACTCATCATATCTACAACAATTTTCATCGTAAACTCCTTAAAAAATAACTAATGTTATTTTAGCATATTGCGGCCATTATATAAATTTAACCGTTTGCTACAACTTCCGCACGAATTTCTTCTTGCAGCGTTTGTAAATACGTTTTGTTTTCTAATACAAATTTATTTTCTAACAAGTAAAGTGCATCAGCTCGGGCTTTTTTAATAAGTTCGATGTCACGCACAATATTAACGTAGTTAAACGGTGGTAACCCACTTTGGCGCACACCACTAAGTTCACCGGGTCCCCGTAGTGCTAAATCAATTTCGGCAATTTTAAATCCGTCATCCTCGTCAACTAGCGCTTGCAATTTATCCTCGTCTTCATCCGAGACAAGGAAAAAGTATGCACTTTGCCCGCCGCGTCCAATCCGTCCGCGCAACTGGTGCAACGAAGAAAGACCAAAGCTCATCGGCTCATAAATAACCATTAACGACGCATTTTTCACGTCAATTCCAACTTCAACGACGCTTGTTGCAATTAAAATTGGGGTTGTGCCATTTTTAAAATTAGCAAGCGCGTTAAGTTTTTCTTCTTCATTAAGTTGGCCGTGGAGCAAACTAACAAGACCTGGGTATTTTTTGCGATACACACTTTCTAAATACTCGGCATTTACTTTTTCGCCAAATGTGATTTTGGGGGCAATAATATAAATTTGTTCGTTACGCGCTAAACTCTCTTTAATTGCACGGTCAATTTGCTGTTGTTTATTAATAATTGCGGTTAATACGTTTCGTTTTGCAAACGGAAATTCCGCAATCGTAGTTATATCTAAATCGCCATAAATCGTGTTAGCAAGTGTCTGCGGAATCGGTGTTGCACTTAAAAGTAATAAATCGGCTTTTTCCCCTTTGTTTAACAAACGATTACGTTCGTTAACGCCAAATTTATGTTGTTCATCAATAATAACAAGTTCAAGGTTTGCGTAAAATACATCTTTGCTAAATAAAGCATGGGTGCCGACAACGATATCGATTGATCCCTCACGTAATCCTTGTTTTATTTCCACTTTTTCCTTCTCTTTTAAGCTACCAACAAGCAATTTAACGTTTAAATTAAAGGGCGTGAAGTATTTAAGCATAGAAGCGTAGTGTTGACGCGCTAATGCGTCAGTTGGCGCAAGAAACGCTCCTTGCGCATTACGTAAACTGTTAATATAAAGCGCACTAAAAGCAACAACCGTTTTCCCACTACCAACATCACCTTGTAACAGCCGATACATTAAAGTTTTCTTATTCATATCAAGCCCAATTTCACGAATTGCAAGTGTTTGTGCGCTCGTTAAACGAAACGGTAAACTTTTAATAAAGTTATTAGCGTCTTTTAAATCAACTAGTGTTTTTTGTGTATTACTAAGCGCACTAACTTCGGCGCGGATCAAAAGTGATTTCGTAAAGAAACGCAGCGCTTCCTCGTACTTTAACGTACGAAGTCCAAATGAAACATCTTCATAGTTACGTGCATTATGCACACGGTAAAATGCGTTATGGCACGAAGTTAAGCGGTTTTTGTCGGCTAAATGCGCCGGTATATCGCTTGTGACATGTACGTTTGCAAAAGCACGGGCAACAAGTTTAATAAATTCGTGATTTTTAAGGGCAAGCGGTAAGCTGTAAATAGGAACAAATTTTGCATCTTCATCAAGCTCACCTTGCACGAGTTTTTGGAGCGTAATTTCATTTTTATTTAAATTTATAATGCCGTGCACTGTTAAAAGGCTACCCGCTTGGACGTGCTTTAGTAAGTACGGTTGATTGTAAGCGACAACAGTGTAAATAATGTTTTGTGCGGACTTAACTTTAAAGCGTACCACTGTCGTTTTCGGTCCACGAAAAATTGTTGGATTCGTAATAACTGTAACAAGCAACGTTGTTTTTGCGTTTGTGTTAAGGGCATACTCATTACTATAACTTAAATCTAAATACGTCCGCGGTAAATGAAAAATGACATCCATAAATGTATGAATGTCATATTTATTAAGTGCCTCATTGATGCGCGCAGAGCGCGACAGTGGTTTATTCATTATTCAACGCCAATAATAAAGCTGTAAACTGGTTGGTTGCCAGCGACAATTTCAAAGTCAACGGCAGGATAACGTTCTTCAAATTCACTAAGGAGCGGTTCCATCGCTTCGTTTTCCACGTCTTCACCGTAAATTACGGTAACGATACTAACGATATCATCAATCATCGCTTTAATAAGTCGGCGGAGTGCGTCAAATTTATCTTTGACGCTACAAAGTATTTCTTTGCCCCGGAGCGCCATATAATAATCTTTTTTAACTTCGACACCGTTTACAGTTGTGTCTTTAATTGCAAACGTAACTTGCCCAGTCGCGACGCCACTAATTGCGTCAAGCATAACTTCCGTGTTTTCATCAACATTTAATTCCGGACTAAAGCTCATCGCTGCGGTTAAGCCTTGTGGAATGGTTTTTGTCGCAATAACATGCACGTTACAAGTGCCTTCTTCGGCCATCACTTCGCTTGCTTGTGTTGCTGCTAAAATAATGTTCGAGTTATTTGGGAAAATAAAGACGTCTTTCGCATTTACTTCACGAATCGCCGCAATAAAGTCTTCGGTTGAAGGATTCATTGTTTGACCCCCTTCAACAACATAATCGACGCGGTATTCTTTAAATAAACTAACAAGTCCCGCACCGCTTGCAACGCTAATAAGTGCGTAATCTTTTTGTGCTTTGCTTTCGGCAACAAAATCAAGCCCATGCGCATGATCAGTTAGTGCATCGTGCTGTTCGGTCATATTATCGATTTTAAGTGTTACAAATTCACCAAATTGCTGGGCGTATGTGAGCGTATTTCCCGGTTTTAACGTATGGATGTGCACTTTAACGATATCTTCGTCGCGCACGATAACGATTGAGTTACCTTGCGAATTTAAGACGTTTGCAAACCGTTTTTCGTTAAATTGTTTTTTCGGTTCATCACCATCGCCAAGCCGTAAAATAAACTCAGTACAGTAACCGTACTCTTCTTCGCTTTCAATTTGCGCTCCAGCCATAAACCCTGGTGCCTGCGGCGCAAACTGTTCGACTGCGGTCGCGGTTTCTTTCGGAATTATTTTGCCTTTAAGGGCGCTTAGCATTCCTTCAAAAATCACCACAACACCCATCCCGCCACTATCAACAACACCAACTTCTTTTAAAACAGGAAGTAAGTCTGGTGTGCGTTCTAAACTTGCTTTTGCTTCTTTTAGTAAAAACTCAAATGCTTTAATAATTGTCCAGTTTTCATCAACTTCGTCGACAAGCGCTTCCGCTGCTTCGCGCATTACGGTAAGCATCGTTCCTTCCACAGGACGCATAACGGCTTTGTAAGCAACTTCTTTCCCACTTAGCATTGCGTCACTAAGTTGCACAGCGTTAATTTCTTTGTTTTCGCCAATACCTTGGGCAAAGCCACGGAAAATTTGGCTTGTAATAACACCGCTATTACCGCGCGCGCCCATTAAGAGCCCTTTGCTAAATGCTTTGGCGATGCGTGAAATATCCGCATCGTTGCTGTTAACGATTTCTTTCGCACCGCTACTGACAGTTAAGTTCATATTCATACCCGTATCGCCGTCTGGCACCGGGAAGACGTTAAGTGCGTCAATTGCTGGATAGTTATTGTATAAGTGGTTCGCGCCGGAAATAAACATTTCCTTGAGCGTAATCCCGTTAATTGTTTTCATAGTCGACTCCTAATCGCGGACCTCAAGTCCTTCGATGTAAATGTTAATAGTGTTAAATGTAATATCAAAAACTTGTTCAAGCATATATTTCACCTGTGCTTGAACACCGCTAATAATTTCCGTTAGTTTTAAACCATAGATGACGTTAATGTGGATGTTCACATTCCATTGACCGCTGCGTTTATACGCAACAACACCTGGTTTTGCTTCAGGACTAAACAGTTCATCAAAAACGTTTTTTGCCGGAAGTGGGGCAATACTAGCGACACCGTAACAATCTAAAGCGAAGCGCTGCGCTGCACTTTCAATTGCTTGTTCACTAATATTAATGCCACCAAATGGTAAGTTATCTGTATGCATTTTTGTTTTTCCAAATAGTTAATGGGTGTTTACCCGTAATTAATTATACTACATTAGTAGTAAATATAGTGTTTTAAACGTATTTACGCAATAAATGGGGGTAAAAATACCGATTTTTGCGACAAAAAAACCTGGCAACGTGTTATTCTCCCTCGAAAGGTACATTCACCGCTGTAGTGCTTAACTTCTGTGTTCGAGATGGGAACAGGTGTGGCCACTACGCTATCGTCGCCAGGCAAAGTGAAGGATTACTCCTTCAAAACTGAATACTAAACTTATACAAACTTGTCTTTCTAATTGTAAAATGATTATTGGCGCAATCTTAAGTAACTTTTTTAAAAATTAAGTCCTCGACTTATTAGTATCGGTCGACTAAATACATCGCTGCACTTACATCTCCGACCTATCAACCTAGTCGCTTTCTAGGAGTCTTACTTCTTGCGAATGGGAAGTCTCATCTTAAGGCTAGCTTCACGCTTAGAT
>CAZWRR010000035.1:1378-8670 GCA_964635805.1 uncultured Staphylococcaceae bacterium | reverse complement strand
GTTAGCCATAAGCATGACGCCAAACACTTTGCGACTAAACGGCCGCAGCCAAAAGTAGACAAATGCTTCAAGCACGAGCGTTAAAAAGAGCGGAAATAAAATAAATTGAATCATACATTATTATTGTAGCACCTTTAGAAAAGCCACTCCGAAGAGTGGCTAAAGTAAAAACAAATTTATCGTTTAAAAAGTATACATAATCGCGCTGCCGCCGGTAATGATCCATGTTGCCAAAACAGCAATTAAAAGACCACCAACGAACACGTTACCGGTTTTGCGGTATAAATACGTCGCGAGTAAACTAAAGACGATTACTTGCGGCGCAAAGACGATTAAGAGTGACATAAATGGTCCGCCAAACGTTTGGCCAAACACTAAGTCCGCACCTGGACCAACACCGGCAAAGAACGGAATGTACTCAAGTAAAATAATGAGTAAAATACCGCCAACCATGCTAAGTGCATATTTCCACCATACTTTAAAGAACGCTTTGCAGCCTGGTTCGCTCGTACCTGCGACCCGGTTGCCGGCAAAGATCTTTGAGTTATTAAGCACAAAGAACAGCGCCACAAACGGGATGTACACGAGGAATTGGAGGAAGCGTGAAAGATTAAACGTTTTAAAGAACGGCCAAATAAAGCGGAAATCAAGTTGGAATAATGCAGTCATAAGCACAAGCATTAAATACATCCACAAAGCTCCTGCAAGCACGACGAGACTACTTTTACCAAGTAAACCCCAGTCAAACTTTTCGCGATATCCTTCTTCATCGCGGGCAAAGCCCATATCGACAAAGTCGCCAACGTCTTTGCCTTTTTTCTTCGCGCCAATCCGTGGAATAAGCGTAAAGCCAAGCATTACTAAAATAAGTGTAATGTACCACATTAAGAAGCCGTTACCAATTGTCATTGCGAACACTTTTTCTGGGAACGGGAATAGTCCGTGGCCAAGTTGCGTCATAAACGGATATGTAAGCGCACTAATAACCATCGTTAAGAGTGCCCCTTTCCACCATTTCCATCCGCGTTTCTCTTTTTCAGGACGCGCAGCAATACCGGCAAAAACAACACTAAACCAATTAATGTGTTTAAATACCATAATCATCGCGACCGCACTTGCAAGTGCTGTAAACATTGCGACGAGCACGAGTAATTCTTTAATTAAGAACGTTTGATTCGTACTTGCAATTGTTAGCGGCACATCAACCGCAGCGCTTACCCACTCTAAACTATCGGCGATCGCCTTTTTGTCATGCGTTACGAGCCGGTGGTTCGTGTTGTATAAGTTGCGGCGCACTGATGTTCCTGCCGCAAAGTCTTCATGGAACGTTTTGTTCCACGCTACTTCTTCACCCGCACCTGGACTTAAAAAGTTCACGTTCGGTGGTTCATTAAGAGCTAAATCACCGTTTGGTGGCGTTAAGTAATCACGGAACATATTAAATTCGTCGTATTTTGCGGTTAAGAGTAAGACGTTGTTCCAATACACATCGGCATCACCATCTTCATCGGTATCATACGCAAGTCGACCTTGGTCGTCGCGCATTGTTTTAAAAATTTCACCTGCTTGAAGCACGATTGCACGTGGGGTAATATCGACACCATCAAGTGTCGCGCCGCTCATCGCTGCGCCCACTGACCATGATGCCCATGTACCCATACTGTGGCCCGTAACCGCCATTTTCGTATTGTCGACGTAATCTTGCGTCGCAAGCCAGCTGTAAGCAAACGTGCCACCCATCGAACTATCACGTAAATGTGTTGCTTCTTCAAGCACATTGTGTGTTTCCGGATCAAGTGATTTCACGTATTTTTCTGCTAAGAAATCCATGTTCGAATAGTTCATCATAATTTTATAGCGATCAGGACCGCTAATAAAACTGTATGTACCATTTGCTTCACTGTCCCAGCCGTAGTTAACATCAGCAACTTTATGGTTAACGAAACCACGTGTAATTAATCCGGTTTTCGTTTTCCCGTGACCAAAGGCATCAATTGCTAGCGCAACGTAGCCGTGACGCGCAAATTCAAGCGCATAACCCGCACTTGTTTCATAGTCATTTTGATAACCATGCAGCAAAACAATTGCAGGGGCAGGATTATCACTAGTCGCCGTTTTGGGTACATAGAGTTTGTAACCCATTTTGTAATCAACAGTTTCGCCAACTTCATGCGTAGTTGCTTCCATTAGCCCACTTGTGACAGTGATTTTACCGAAGCCGGTTTGCACACCATGGGCAACACCCATACTCACAAATGTCGCTAAGAGCAAAGCACCTAGCCAAATAAGTGGCTTTTTTGCACGATTACAAAAAGCTTTAAATATTTGCATATAATTCTCCTTCTTTTCTTTTTTCTAAGTCCGTTATATACATAAAATCTAGATGATTTGCAATTAATTATAAATAAACGGTAAAATAATACCGTATGCATGTAATTATCGCGAGTGATTCGTTTAAAGGCACACTGTCAAGCACAGAAATTTGTGCGCTTTTTAAAGATGAACTTAAAGCTTTTCCAAACATAACTGCAACGTACATCCCAATTGGGGATGGCGGCGAAAATTCGCTGGACGCAATTAGCGCAAATATTAAAGGCAAATACATCACGCTTAAAGCAAGTGACCCGTATTTACAGAAAATTAACGTTCGCTATTTTCTTGATGAAAACAAAAACGCCTATATTGAAAGCGCGACAAGTGCTGGTCTTCATTTAATTACAAATCTTAATGCCGCTCTTACATCAACGTACGGGGTGGGCGAACAAATTAATGATGCACTGCGGCGTGGGGCGGAAAATATTTACGTTTTTCTTGGTGGCAGCGCGACAAATGATGGTGGCGCCGGGCTTTTTGCCGCATTAGGCACGAAGTTTATAAACAAAGACGGCGAAACATTTATCCCCACGGGCGCAACACTTGGAGATATTACATCAATTAATAATGAAATAACGAATAAATTACTAAAAGACGTAAAGCTTATCGGGCTAGTTGATGTGCAAAACGTATTGTTTGGTAAAAAAGGGGCTTCTTACGTTTACGCCGCGCAAAAAGGCGCTAGTAAAGACGACATAAAATTGCTTGATGCAGGCTTACGTCATTACAGCAGCGTAATTGCGCGTGATCTTAATATTAATATAAATACTTTAAAAGGCGGTGGAGCGGCCGGTGGACTTGGCGCTGGTATTGTTGCCTTAGGTAACGGCAGTCTTTTACCAGGTATTGAAACAGTACTTGATTTAGTTAAGTTCGACGAAGCACTTAAAGATGCTCACTACGTAATTACTGGTGAAGGGAAGCTTGATCATCAGTCGTTTTACGGCAAAGTAATTAGTGGCGTTAGTGTTCGCGCACAGCGCCACAATGTTCCTGTACTTTTACTTGTAGGTAACACGACCGTTTCCTTACGCAAAGCAAAGCGTCATTATCAAAACATCACGGCAATTTACGAAACTAATCCGGCGAAGTTTCCGTTTGAAATTGTTAAGCGTAACGCAAAAGATATGTATAAAAACACGGCAAGAGCCGTGTTAAATGAGTTAAATACCAAAATTAATTAATACTTTTATAACGCAAGATAAGGCATAATTGCGGCGATTGTCGTTGTATTTACGCTATTTGCGTTTATCGTCGCGCGACTAAAAAGACGTGAATCACCTTCGACTTTATGTGCGTCAAGTTCATCGACATAAAGCGAGAGAATTAACTCGTTACTGGCGTTGTATTTAATTGTTACTTCGTCGAACGTAAAATACGCGTTAACGCCATCAAGTTTTGGGTTCGTATACGTCGGCGCTGTAAAGTACATAAATGTTGTTTCTAAATCAACAAGTGTGTCTTCGCTATTTAGATCTTTAAGTGTAAGCGCATTTGCTGTTAATGCTTTTGAACTCCATAATTCACGCACCTCATCATATGTAAAAAGTGGGGCGAACGTCGCTATGTTAGCGTTAATTGTATGTAAGTTTACGTAGTACTCGTTAACATTAACGTTGCCGCTATGTGTATCTTTTGCAAGTGGGGCGACGACATCACGCTCATCTTTACCGCCTTCGATGCGGTAATGCCGCATTTTGTCTGGTTCACTTTGCCGCGTATAATAGCCGCTATTAACAACTTCATCAATCACATCACTATACATGTAAAGTGCGTCTTTTATAAATAACGTTTCACGCGTTGAAGTAAAGGGGAATGCATTTAAGCCGCTTTCATCAATTTCATTATAAGCGTCGGCCGTCCAATTAATAACAGTACTGCGTTTGTAGTTGTAATCAAAGTTACTTAAAACTGCACTTAAACTTTGTGGTTCTTCTTCGCCATGCACGGTTTGGATGTTTTCTTTATGCAGCGCAAATGGTAGTAAAAGCAAAGCAAATAAGGAAAATACGTATTTCTTCATCTTGTGCCTCCGTTATCGTTAAACCTATACATTTATTTTAGCAAATATATAATTCATTAAAAAGCGGTTTTTACAATTAAGATGAGATTTTAACTATATTGCCGTAAAGCAAACATAATTTTAATTTCAAGTAGGCGCGTTTGGCTTTCTCCCATACCAAGCGGTTTACTGTAGCTTAACGTTGAAAGTTCGCTGCTTGGATAAAGCTTAACATTATCAACACCAACTTCTTCAATATTAATTTGGGCATCACTAAAACTACCTTGTTCAATAAATTCATCTAAATATCCCGAAGCGGCAAGCACGTAAATTTCACTGATGTAATACGCACTACTAACGGCAAATGTCATTTTGTTACCAGCATAAACACGCAGCGGGTTACTAATATGTTCGTTATTTGTGTTACCAACTGGTAAATGTGATTCGCCTTTATTCACTGTAAGAAGCGCTGGCCGAATTTCCCACTTTACGCGATTCGTGCTTGTGCTAGCGACCGCAGCTTTCGTCCGTAAATCAAAGAAAGCAACGTTGCCTTCCGCTCTTAAGCCATCGTAGTTATCACCATAACCATCAAAAAAGTCAAACGTTACTTCATAATGATCACTCTTCTTCGTCGCTTGTAAAAACAAATTAATTTCATCATACTGCGACTCAATGCGGTACATATCTTTACTATTTTCGTCTTGCTCAAGCTCAGCGGTATAACCGTAATTTAAAAAGGCTGTTTTATATAGTTCAAAGTCCGCAAGTGTGCGCACACGGGTAAAGACACGGTAAAAGTCTAGTTCTAAATAATTTTCATAAATACCATGGAAAAAATCTGTTTCACTTGTAAGTTGCGGTACTTCTTCGAATTCATCATACGTTAAATACGTTGCAAGCGCCGCGCTTGGCCAAAGTGTGCTTCTTGTTAAACCAGCGACATCACCATTTGGTAGCGGTGTCGTTTCGCTGCTTGGGGGTGTACTATTTTCGCTATCACTACTAACGCTATCAGCTTCACTTGAAAGCGAGGAACTAGTGCTTGTATCTGTGCTGTTTTCACTACTTTCATCAGTTGGTAAACTGCTAACACTTGCTTGACTACTACTATTATTACAACCACTAAGTAACACTGCTAACGCAAGTATTAAAACTTTATATTTTTTCATTTTTCGCTCCTATAATACGTAATAGTTTACGATAAAAGGTTTGAAAAATAAAGCAAGATTATCGTTTTAATTTGCTAAAAAGTTTTTTGTTAGCTAATTTAAAACGTAATAACTGTATACGTTTCAGTAGTAAACGGATCGTTAATTGTTACTATTTCATGCTTATTATTAACAAAATACGCTTGTTTGTCTCCATCATTAATTTCAACACGTAATGAAGTAAATGCTTGGAAAAGCCGTAATTTCCGGCTGTTTGCGGTTAAACTTTGCCGTGAAGTGATAAATTCAGGAAAGTTTGCGCCTGTCGCACTATGGAAAAGTGTTTCTTTAATACCTTCCCGCACTTCTAAAGCACCTTTAGTTAAATTATTTAAGAAAAACACATCATGATAGTGCCCGACAAAACTTGCATCAATGTTCATATTATTCAGCACATCCACGAGCGCTTGTTTTTCATCAACAAACACAGGACCATCACTATCTTCATTAACGACACTTAATGGATGGTGACTTATGAGAAAACGGTAACTTGCTGTTTGCCATTTATACGTATTATCACTATCTTCATGCACATCTTCCAACCATGAAAGTTGCGCCGCCCGGTAGTCGTTAAAATACGCAAAATCATAAAACTCCCACCACTCGTCATGATGATCTTCGGCTAAGTCTAAAACAACGATAAATATATCACCAAAACGCACTGTGTAATAAAAGTTTTCCCCATCCGCGCCAACTGCTTCATGGAAGACAGCGTGATAGTTTCCTTTTGTTTCATGATTGCCACGCGCGTAAATTACAGCAATTTCACCCCGACTTATCGCATGGGCGCTTTTATTAATAAAATGAATATTTGCTGGTGTTTCTAAAAATGATGAGATATCGCCGGCAAGCACAACAAAATCAAGTTCATCGCGCTTGTACGTTACGGAAGCGACACGGCTGCGTTTTTTATCATGAAAGTCGCTCGCAACATGGAAGTTTAAGCCGTCACTTTGATCGACAGGACGAAAATCAGTCGCCCACGTAAGCGTGCGGCCCATTAAACCGTTGTAAGGCCCGGGATAAATGACGTGCGTTGCTTTTACTTCGTAATGTTTCGCGCCGTCAAGTACTGCCATCGGCACAGTGATTTTATGTGTTTTGCTCACCTTTGCGCGTCCACTAACACGCGAATGATACGTTTCGTTACCGATAATGACACTACCACTACTTTTACGTGCAGTCGTAAAACTAATTTGGTACGTATCTTCAACCGCGTAAACAACTGGTTTTGCCACAAAACGCATAAAGCCAATATCACTAAGTTTGATGCCACCAAAAAGAGTTGTGATGATTAATAATCCGATATGGATACGGATCGCTAATTTTCCTTCTTCTTTTTTCGAAAGGACATACACAATTAAAAACACTAGTGCATACACAAAAAGCACAATGATAAGATAGTGGAAAAAATTAGTAAAGAAAAACCCAGCGTAATCAATGCTAGCAAAGAAAATATAGCCGTTTAAAATCGCAAAAAGCGCGGTGAGTCCCAGAAGCACATATAAGAGCATGCGTTTCTTAAGGACATACATCTGTGCAACCAAAGCGGCAAACGTAATAAGTAAAAGTGCGAGTATAATATAGGCTAAAGCCGGACTACCATTTAACATTTCGACAAAGGCACTCCAGACGTAACGAACGGATAAAAATGAAATAATGTTTAAAACACTTAAAGAAAGCGTAATTTTAGTAAGAAATTTGCG
>CAZWRR010000035.1:0-1368 GCA_964635805.1 uncultured Staphylococcaceae bacterium | reverse complement strand
AGTTTTATTCCTTTGTTAATATAATTTTATTATATCTTACTATGCTTTGCTTGCGCTTATAAGCGCCTTAATTAATGCGTAAAGTTCAAGTGATGATTGCTCCCATGTACGGTAAACATTTGCGTATACGCTTTCGCGTATATCATGAAGTTTTGTCGGATGCTCAGTGAGTTCGATAATTTTTTGGGCATATGCTGCACGTTCATTTGGTGCAAGAAAACAATGGAGTCCATCAACGAACCCTTGCGCTGTTGTCGCGCCGTCAATAAAAAGCGTTGGTGTTTTTTGCGATGCTGCTTCTTGCTGAACGAGTGAACTTGCGTCGTTAAGTGAAGGGAATAAAAATAAATCAGAAATGTTTAAAAACCCGGCAATTAACTCTCGCTCTTTGAGTTTGCCTAAAAAGAAGACGTTTTCACTAAGACCTATCTTATCGATGTATTTTTTAAAATGATTTAAATGGTTACCATCACCAATAAAAAACATTTTAAACTTTACACCGTGGTTTTTAACAATACGCAGTGCATCTGCGGTAAAGTAAATGTTTTTAAGTTTATGCATCCGTCCTAAAAAAGAAAAGACAAACTCGTCGGTAATACCGTAGCGCTTTTTAAGCCGCGCGGCGAGTCGTTTGTTTTGTAAGAGCACTAAGTCTGTCGCGTTATTAATGACAACAGGCGTGCGTCCAAGTTTATAATCGTGTTCGTAAATATTTGCAATCCCAGGACTAACAGCGACAACTTTTGTCGCAAGCCGATATACACGCATTAGTTTATTTAAGATAAGCCCCGTTAAAAGCCGCGACTTTGTAATACCAAGAATCTCGGGTTTGAGTTGGGTATGTGCGTAAATTAGCGAAGGAATGCCGTGCTTTTTTGCAAAACGTAATCCGTATTCACCTATACCAAACGGTGAATGCGCAATGACGATATCTAAATTTAGTTGTTCTAAATGATTTTTAAGCGTGCGATCAAGTCGCGGGAGCGGTAATTTGTAATCAAGAAAAAATACTTTAGCGCTTTTTGTCGCATGCAGCGTTGTTTCACCTAAATCGGGATACACATAATTTTTACCAGCGCTAGGCACAATTAAATGAATGTTTGCTTTTTCTTTTAAGTGAAGCACGTGACTTTCAAGCACTTTTAAAACGCCGTCGATCATTGGATAATAAACGTCGATAAATAGCGCTATATTAAGTTTCTTTGTTTTTGCCATTGTCTTTTTGCGTAATTCACGCGTTTTAATTTTATATTAAATTGTTTGCTTTACCAAATACTATCCTTTTTTAATCTGCTACAAGCGTGAAAATGGATATTTTACTGACAATTGAATGAATTGTTTATTATTACAATAATAATGTTTAAATAT
>CAZWRR010000034.1:0-8848 GCA_964635805.1 uncultured Staphylococcaceae bacterium | reverse complement strand
TTGCATATAACTTTTACGTAGTAGGCAGCGTTAATTTTTTATTTGTTCACTAAAATAAGGACCGTCTGCTTGGGCACTTTGCGCGGAGTTATATATTTTACTTGTCCGCAAATCGATTACATACGTTTTACTAATTAAATCGTGAATAGCGCGGTTCTTTTTCGTAATTGTCGCTAATGCAGAGGTAAGCAGAAGCGGCACAAAAAATAACATAAAATTGCTTGCTAGCTCAACAAGACTCGTCGTTAAAAAGCGAATAACAACTTGCATTTTGTTTATAGCGTAACCATCCGTATTCACAACAGCAAGACGCAGCACAAATTTACCAAGTGTGCGACCGTGGCCAAAAAAGAGCGGGGCCCCAAGTAGCGGCAGTACGCTGCCAAGCAAAACACTAAGCAGTAAATTAATATTTAAAAAATTAAGTAAGTATTGACGTAGTTCACTATAATAAGGCACACGATTTAAGTTTGTAAGTGCTTCGTTATAAAGACGCTGCCATACATCATTTTTTTCACGATCCGTTAACTCACTTTTAAATGTGTACGTTACTTCGCCGTCAACATCACTAAACAAAAAAGCAGTGTCGGTCCGTCCTTCACCTAAAACCATCGTGTAGTAATTAAAGGAAGTGTTATGTGTGTAATACGTTGAAGCTTCATAAACAAAAAGTTGTTTGCCGTCTGCCGGATTAAGTGCGTGTAAGTAAAAATGTTCAAGCGCCCCTAAATAAAGCGTTTCCATGCGGGGGGCGGTTATTTTTTCCTCATACGTATACGTTACTTCGTTTACGTCGCTATAAATAAAAAGGCCGCTTGCTTTTTCAGTTGTATAAAGCGCCTTTGCATTACTTTTGTATGAATGTAATGTTTTGTGAATTGCTTCACCGGTAAAAAATGCCATCAGCGCAAAAAGTGTAACAAGCACGAGGTCAAGTAGAAACGCCCCAACACGTTTGTAGTAATTCGCACCCGCAACATGCGGATTATCAGGTAACTTTGGTTTTTTATCCATATGTATGATTATAACAAAAAACACAGAAAAGCGAAAAAAAAGACCCGCGTTTGCGGGTCTAACCATTCAGGATAATTATTTATGCTTATTAGGCAGGTACGTGCGTTAATACGCCACTAAATGTGTCTTCAGCGGGATCATATGTAACAACTAATGTTACTTTGTAGTCGCCAGCGGTAACTGTGATGTTATCGCCACCTTCTGCACCACCACCAAAGGCGATGTCCCATCCGCTTACGCCACCTTCTTCAGGTCCATAAGCACCAAGTTTCGCTTTGAATTCACCCGCGGCCAATGTGTATGTGCCTTCGTATGTAAGTTCAAGCGTTTCGGCTGTAACTTCTTCGGTTTGTAGCACTAATGGTTCGCTATCAACGTCCCATCCACCTTCACCAAACGCGCTACCGCGAAGGACAAATGTTAATGGTTCGATTTGTAAGTAGTCGCCATCAATGAAGAAGAAGGTGTAGTAACCAGCGACAAGCGCAACGATGTTGCTATCATTTTCTGATTCTTCAAATAATTCTTCATCAAGCTTGTTGTCAACTTTGTAGCCCCAAGCGCCTGCCCAAGTTGTGTCATCTAAATAACGAAGTTTGAATGCATCGCCTTCGGCTAAATACATAGCATTACGATAGTAGAATTCACCTTCTAAGTCGTAATTTAATGGGATATCATCAGTTGCACCCCATTCGTTCATTGTGCCAACAATGCCGTAATCTGGTGCGACATCACTATCAGGTGTAACACCTTCGCCTTTTGCGTCACCGAGACGTTCGACGTGGATCCATTCTGCTGTTGTGTCTACGGAAATTTTGTATTCACCAGCGGTTTTAACTTGAATATTACGAATGCCTGATTCTTTTAAGAATTCATAACTTTCTTCACGTAAGTGTTGATATTCAAATTGTAAGTATCCAGGTGTATCCCATGCGATTTCTGGAACTTTAACTTTAAAGTCACCAAGATAACCAATTTCAACTGTAATTGAGTATAAGTTGCGATTTGGTAAATCTTCTTTGACTAAGTATGAACGTTCGTCAATTTCTTCAGGATCGACGGAATAACTAATGTAATCAAGTTCTGTGTTTTTAAGACTACCGACTAAGTGGTATGTCCGTGTGTCAACTTCAAATTCTTTTTGCCACTTGCCAAAGACGTCCATATCTTTAACGATTGGTAATTCTTTGTCAAACGCAGTGGCATATGTGCTTTCGTTATACCAGCCTTGGAACTCATAGCCAGTTTTAACGGGGTCAGCCGGCATTTCGATTTTTTTGCCGTCTTTGACTTTTACTTCTTTGTAGAAAGTCCCAAGGTTATCTTCGTAGAACGAAACAGTGTGTTCAACGCCGCCACAGCTTGCTAAGAAAGTAACAGCTAAAGCGGTTGCAAATAACCCTTTAAAAAATTTCTTCATATTTTTCTCCTTTTCCTTATTTTGTCCTAAATGGTTTTATAGGCATATATAATTATACAACATGTAAGCGCATACAGTCAATAAACGATGCGCTTACGTTGTATTAATTTTGTGTTAAACGCGCTCTAATTAAATTTTGGTAATTTGTTTGCGTTTGTAGCTTAAACTTAGTGCTACACCAACTAATAAGAGCGAAACGATAAGTGTCGCACTAATGCTGCCGCCGCAACCTTGTTTCGGTGCTGGTGGTTCGGTTGGTGGTGCAATAATTTCAATATCCGCGCCTGGTAATGGGAGCGTTGTGTTTTTACGAACAACAAGCGTTGTGTTGCCAGGCAGACGGGGGTTACCGCTAACGATATCACCACGGCCAAGCGTCCCGCTTGTGTCAACGATAACTTGCATGTTGCTAACGTCGCTTAACGTTGCGCCCGCGCCTGTACCGATGAAGTAAACGATGTATTCGGTAATTGTATCTTTTGTTTTAAGACGAATAACGTCGTCATTTAAACCAAAACTGCTACCGTATTCAACAGTTACGTTTGCGTCAACAGCAGTGCGTGTTGAGTATTGGAACGCTGGTACTTCACGTTTGATTGCAATAAGTTGTTGATAGTAATTAACAACACTTAAGTTTGTGATTTTTTCATTCCACTTAATACTATTAATTTCATACGAGCTTTTGTATGAGTTATGATCAAAGCCACCACCAGGTAGTGGTTTCGAACGAAGCATTTCGCTACCAGCGTGAATAAAGGATACGCCTTGCGCGAGTAAGACTAGTGACTCGGCTTGTAAGCTTTGTTTGCTTAGCCGATTTAAATCGCCGTTAAACATGTTGTAACCGGCGCTATATATTTTGTCGTAAAGCGTGTTGTTGTCATGACAAGCAACGTAGTTAATAACTTGAATTGGATCGTGTGTACTGTCGGTAATTTTGCCAAGCAAGCCGTCACGCACGCGATTTTTAAGTTTAACGTTTGAAACTAGTTCGTCCGCAGGCTTTTGAACCCAACCAGGTGAGCGGTCATTCGGACTTACGCCTTCGCGAATTTGGTCGTTAAATGCACCAACACCGGCAACTTGATGAACGTTACCTTGATGGGCAAGGTCGCCGCGCGATTGGTCCATGTTCCACGCTTCACCGTAAACAATAATGTCTTCACGTAATGTTTTTAAGTTTGTCATTACGGTATTCATCGATTTAACAGTATGAAGTCCCATTAAGTCGAAGCGGAAGCCACCAATTTTATATTCATCAACCCAAAACGCCGTACTGTCGCGCATAAAGTTTTCCATCATAATGCGTTCGGCGGCGGTAACGTTACCAACACCACTCGTATTACTTGGTGAACCATCTGGTAACAAGCGGAAGTAGTAGCCGGGCACAAGTTTGTTAAACGAATGTTCGCTTAAGTTAGCGACGTGGTTATAAACAACGTCCATAATGATGCGGATGTCTTCTTTTGCGTACGCTTTAACAACTTGTTTAAATTCACGAATACGTACGAGGCCATCATACGGGTCTTTCGAATAACTTCCTTCAAGCACGTTGTAGTTTTGCGGGTTGTAACCCCAGTTAAAGTCTTGTTGTGTTTCATCGTTTTCTTGATCATAAAACGGAAGAATTTGCAGTGCGTTAATGCCAAGCTCACGAATATGGTCAAAGCCAGTTTTTACACTAACGCCACCAGCACTGTACGTTGTGCCTTCCTCAATAAGACCAAGATAACGTTTACGATTTTCTTCACTGCCTTGCCACGTACTATCCGCGGTTAAGTCGGCAACGTGAAGTTCATATGGGATAATTTCCGTTTGCTTTTTGACGGAATAATCAACCCCAGCCCATCCGTCTGGATCAGTTTTACTAAAATCAACGATTAAGCCGCGAATACCGCTAACCCCTGCTGCTTTTGCATACGGGTCAATTAATTCGATCGTTTCATCGATGTTTTCGGTGACAAACGTATAATATTTGCCGTGATAGTCACCTTGTAAAGTTATGGACCACACACCTTTATCACCATAGACAAAGTTATGTTCAACGTACGTATCATCACCAAGCGTTGTGCTCACGCTTTTTGGTGTGCCGTTATTGTAAATACGCAGTTTTAGTGATTGCGATGTCGGCGCCCATGCTTTAATTGTTGTTGCTTGTGGTGTATACGTAACACCAAGGTCAGTGCCGGTATATGTGAGGCGTTCAACAAAATATGCGTCATCAAAAAGACCAGTGATCGAGACGCGGCCCGTTGCAACATTTGTGTTTTTAAAGACGACTTCAAGCGTATAAGCAGCAAGTAAGTCAGGTTGGTAGCCGCCGGGTAAATTAATTGTAAAATCGTATATACCGTTTGCTAAGCGCCCACTTGTCGTGCCGCTTGCGACAACTTCTAACCCTTTCTGCACGTTGTAGCTTGTTGGTTCGTGGTTTGTTACAACTTTAATTTTTGCTGGTCCCGTAAATTCGGCACTAAATATTTGACTAGCAAGTGCAGCTTCGCGCGAAGGATAAACGCGTGTGTACATATCAAGTAAGTAGAAGTTGTACGCTTTTTGTCCTTCGTTCCACGCATCTTGGTAATCTTTTAGCTTAATATTAACGTTTGCTGTTTGTTCATTCCAGCTCGTTTTTGTACGGATTATAATATAAAGCTGACTTTCGTCGGCAAACGTGTCAATTGGCAATGAAAGCCATACGCCGTAATCGCCATCTTCATTATCAAACGTATAAACTTTACCTTCTTCGCCATGCCCCCAAATCCAGAGTGCATAATTATCATATCTGCTATCACTACGTTGATAGTGAAAGACGATATGTGGTTTGCTAAAACTCACCGGTGGCGGTGTTGTACCGATTGCTAAGTCGCGGCTAACTTCAGGTGTTGCTACCGCTTTAACCGGTGTTTCCTCAGCGCTCACTTTATTAATATAAAGTGCCCCTAACATCAGTGCGCTAAGGCCAAACAGCTTGAGAAATTTCTTTTTCATAAAATCTCCTTTCTATCTTTTATATTTTTTTATTAAATAATTTATAAACGGCGCCTTTTTGTCATAAAGCGAAAAGTCGCGCATTTTCCATTCCCAATTAGGTGAACCAATCGTGCTTGGTGAATTCATCTTCGCCTTGTCATCTAACCCAAGCATATCTTGCATCATAATAATGACGTACTTTGCGTCGCTCCCAAAGTTCATCGCTAAAAAGTTATCGTACATACTGCGAAACTCACTGTACCCGTCTTCGCGTAAACGTTTACGTAGTGCGCGTTTAAATGTAATGTCTTTTGGACCAAACCATCCACGCATTGGCGAGTTATCGTGCGTACCAGGATACACAAGCCGGTTTATGGGCCATTTACCGCGCGGTTCAAACGGATTGTACGTAAAGCACGTTATTTCCATGCCGGGCAAATTATAGTGATCACGGAGTTCAAGTACTTCCGGCCGCAAATCACCTAAATCTTCAGCAACTATTTTAATATCAGGAAGCGCTGCGTAAATTGCATCAAACAATTTGTAGCCATCAGGATACGCCCATTCGCCTTCAGTTGCTTTCGTGCTGGTCGCGGGGATTTTCCAATACGAATCAAACGCACGGAAGTGGTCAATTCGAATAAAATCGTAAAGCTTCATTGAGTAAGCAAGCCGGTCAATCCAAAAAGCGTAATTCGTTTTCGCTAAATAATCCCAGTCATAAAGCGGGTTGCCCCATAGTTGCCCGTCAGCATTAAAGTAGTCACCCGGCACCCCGCCAACAAACGTTGGAAACAGTTGTTCATCAAGCAAGAAAGCGCGCGGGTTTTCCCACACGTCAATTGAATCAATCCCAACGTAAATCGGGATATCACCCATAATCACAATACCGTGCTTGTGCGCATACGTGCGTAGCTTTTGCCACTGTTCGTAGGCGATGTATTGGAGCCACATTTCATAGTCAATATCGTGCGCAAACGGTGTTAAATCAACGTCTTTATTAAAAATCCAGTTACTATGGTCTTTTTGCCAATATTGCCACTGAACGAGGTTGTTTGCTTTTTTAAACGTAGCAAAAACAGCGTAATTGTATACCCATTCATTTGCTTTCACCCACGCCGCAAAGCCAGTTTTTTTGTCTTTTAAATATTTTTTGTACGCTCTTTTTAAATACGGTGCTTTATAAGCGCGCACACGGTCGTAGTGTACTTTTTGTGACTTCGAACGAAATGGCGCAGGTAGTTTCGGAAGTAGTCCCTCTTTAACTAAATCTTCAAGACTAATATAAAGCTCATCAAACGGTTTTGAACCAAGTGGTTGATACGGTGAATTACCAAACCCAAGCGGATTAATTGGTAAAATTTGCCATATTTTATAACCTGTCTTTGTTATTTTTCGAATAAAAGTACGGGCATGTGGGCCAAAGTCGCCAATCCCATAGTTTGAGGGTAGGGAACTAACTGCTAATAATATACCGGCTTCGCGCATCTTAAACCTCACTTAAAATCACGGAGCTATACGGCTCAATCGTGAGTGTGTTATTTTTAATTACTGATCTAACTTGGTTCGTGTAAATGTCATCAATAATTTCTAATTCATTGAGGACGAAGCGACTTAAATCAAGTGTTTGTGCTTCTTTGTAAATATTATGGGCAACGTAAATGTATTTGCTGCTATCATCACGCGCACTAAGTTTGTATAAACTCACGTAATTAGAAGGAAGCATATAGTTTTCAAAGTCGGCATATGTAAGCCATTCATACGCATTCCGTACGTTAATTACTTTTTTGTAGTGATTTAAAAGACTAAATGGTTGTTCGCTTAGCTCACGCACACCATCACGTACTTGTTTCGTTAAGTCATACGTTACGCCCGGCGGATTATTCGTCCGCATCACGTCGTCTTCTTTTTGCCAAATCATCGGTAAGCGCCGATCAGCATCAGTCTGCGCCGATCCGCGTGATCCTTTAAGCCCGATTTCTTCGCCGTAATACATAAACGGGTAACCTGGTGTAAGTAAGTAAATACTCGCGGCAACTTTTTGCCGCCCGGCTTGTTCAAGCAAAAACATGCCGCTGCTGCGGTCCATGTCGTGATTTGTAAGGAAATTCGCAAGTATTGCGTCTTCATTAATTGCGCGCATTGCCGTGTATTGCTCCGCTAAACGAAGCCCAATTGGCCCCACCGTGTTGCTTGTAATACTATCAATAAAAAAGCCGCCTAAATTCGCGCCGGCAAAATTAAATAACGAGTCAACCCCGTGGTAATAATGCTTTTGCGCACTAAACGACGTTATAAACGCTTCGGCAACGATGTAACTATCGGGTTTCTTTGTGTTAACCATATCGCGGAACCAGCCAAGAAACTCGACGTTTTCGCCGACAGAATCAAGAAAGTGGCTTACCGCGTCAAGCCGGAAACCTTTAACGCCTTTATCAAGCCAAAAATGCGTAAAACGCGTAATTTCGTTACGCACTTCAATATTATTTAAATTTAAATCAGGCATCCAGTCCCCAAACGTTGCTTCAGCGACCGCTTTGCCGTTTTCCATGCGGAAGTTGTACCAATTCGCTTTATCATGCGGATCGTTTTTATCATACGTACCGTTTTGGAAACGTTCTTTTCCTTCAATGTACCACGGGTGGGTGCTGGAACTATGATTAAGCACTAAGTCGATAATAACATCAATGTTTTTCGCGCTTGCGTCACTTATGAGTGCTTCAAAATCATCATGCGTTCCAAAGTCTTGATTTATTGCTGTGTAATCTTCAACATCGTAACCATGATAACTTGGCGAAGGATGAATCGGTGTTAACCATAATCCTTTCACACCTAAATCTTCTAAATACGGCAGTTTTTGGCGAATACCTTCAAGGTCGCCAATCCCATCATTATCGCTATCGGCAAAGGAGCGTACGAAAATCTCATAATACACCCCACCGTTTTCATTTGTAATTAAATTATCAAAATTGTAATTTGTCGGTATGCGCCCGTTATTACAACTTGTGATTAAAAGAAAACTCGTTAAAACAATGATGTTTCTTTTAAATTTCATTAACCTTTAACAGCCCCTCCGGAAATACCGCTGACGTAATATTTTTGCATCCAGACAAAGAGTGCAGTAATCGGCACACTAACTAAGACAGCGCCAGCGCAAAACATTGTGAAATATTTTGGGAGCATGCCTTGGCCATTAAGCATTTGATAAAGTCCGCGTGCGACTGACCACGCTTCGTCGTTACCACGGGTAATTGTTGCGACGAAAATATAATCGCCCCACGGCCCCATGAAACTTGTAAGCGCTGTGTAAATTACGATTGGTTTACTAAGGGGAAGAATAATGTGCCAAAATACTTGGGCTTTGTTCGCCCCGTCAATTTCAGCCGCTTCATCGATTGATTTACTAATCGTATCAAAGTAACCTTTCGACACAAGATAACC
>CAZWRR010000033.1:4019-9163 GCA_964635805.1 uncultured Staphylococcaceae bacterium | reverse complement strand
TGGGCGTTCGAGTCGCTCCCGGGACGCCAGTTAATATAACATCGCGCTGCATTACGACGTGCAGCGTTTTTTATATAACATTCCTTAAATATAACGCGCTTTTATAGTTTAGCGGCATTACGTTTGCAAGCATAACGTTTACATACGGGGGCTCGGAAAAGAAAATTGAGGTTGAAGGGTTAACAAGTAGGCTCGATAAACAAAACAACAAATTACTCGTAAGTGGCGTTGATGTTAATGACATGCTCGTTGATGGCAACACACTTTATTATTCGTTAACCGCAACGACAAAAACAAAGGTGAGGCGTGCTAGCCTCACCTTTTTCTCTTTATATATGTAAAGATGTACTTAATCGGTTTCGTCAATATTAACAACCCCACCGTTTAAGAGTGCTTCGTCAATATACGGATGACTTGTTGTTAAAAATGTTGAAGAGTTAATTTTGTAAGTATGGAGTCCGTGCCCTTCCGTTTGCGTTGGATTCGTGAAGTAAAGTTCACTATTACCATTAATTGAAACGCCGAGCACACTGGAAACAATTAGTGTTACTTTAATTTTACTAAACAAGTTTAGCGGTTCATTAAAGAAGTTGCTTGATTTGTTAAAAACGATGTTAACGATCATATTGCTCCGTTTTGTTTTTTCGTTATGGAGTAAGTATGCGCGCGTTTTCCCTTCATGCGCCATCGGAATAAAGTTAAATTTCTCACGCCCTTTTTCAAAACGAATGCTCGTTAGTTCAATGCGTCCTGCCGTTTTTCCTTCAACGAGGCGAAACGGGATGCGAATAGTGTAGAAGAGCAGCTCCTCATTTTCATCAAGGGCGGCATCAACTAAATGAAAGCTAGGTGTATCTTTTTCGTAGTATTTCGGGATGTACCACGTTGATTCGGGTGAAATAAGCATCCGATCGTTAAATTCAATAATTGAATAATTAGTTGCGGCGAATTGTAATTCCCGGAAAAGTTCACTCCGACGGTTGTTGTCGTCATTTATTTTACTAACTGTAATGTTATGACGATAAACCATCATACTAAACGCTGCACTTGCGCCAAAGGCGGCAAATGTAACAATCAAAACGGCGATACGAATGCCGACAACAGCGACTTTGTCTTCGAGCCACTGTGCGTATATAAGTGAGATGAGCGAGATGATAAAAACGAATACGATAATTAGTATTAAAATCATAATGCCTTTTTTGCGATGCATATATTTGCTTCCTTATCAATGTTATTTTGAATTTTTGTTCACTTAAATTGTAGCACAATTTTAGTGTGACGGCAACGTTAAATAAAACGAGAAAACGCGAATAAAATTGAAAAGTATTAACTTTCGTGTTTGAAAGTACTACCTATGGTAGTATTCAACTGTTTTTGGCTCTTTTTAGTTGCTTTATTTATTATTCTTGGCACACTATGTAATAGCAAACTTATGAAAACAAAATTACAAAAATATATCGGTGATCGGGCGTTCTACAAAATGGCCTTGGCAATTATTATCCCTGTTATTATCCAACAGCTTATTTTATCAATTGCCGGTTACATCGATAACTTAATGATTAGCCAGTTTAGCCAAGCTGCATATACCGGTGTTTCAACCGCCAATCGTTTTATGTTTTTAGTTAACTTTTTTTGGATCGGACTTGCCGCTGGCATTAGTGTTTTTATAGCTCAGTACTTTGGGGCGAAAGATAAAAAATATATGAGTGCAACAATTCAGTTAGCGCTTATTATTACATTAGTAATCGGTGTTATTTCCATCTTTTTAATTATGTTTGGTGGCCCCCTTATTTTACGGTTCTTTTTGCCAGGAAACGGTGAATTAGAAGCGGAAGCAATTGCCCATGGTGTTGAATATATAAAGTATATCGCCCTGGGCGCGCTTGTCATGTTAGCAAACTTTATGGTTGCAACCGTTTATCGCTCGATCGGAAAAACGAAAATACCGATGTATGCGGGTATTGTTGGCATCATTGTCAATATTTTACTTAACTTTGTCTTAATTTTTGGTATGTTTGGGATTCCTGCACTTGGGGCAAAAGGTGCGGCAATTGCCACAGTTATTTCTAAACTTGTTGAACTTGTTATCTTGCTTTATATTGCGCTATTTCACGACAAAGAAAACTACGTTAAAAACGTGTTTACGCGGTTTGAACTTGACCGACAACTGTTTACACTATATTTACGTAAAGGGACACCGATTTTACTTAATGAATTACTGTGGGCGGTTGGTGTGCAAATACTTGCCCGGCTTATTACGGGCGGTAACTATGCGTGGCTTACGGCGTTTAACTATTCACAAAACGTTACAGACTTATTTTTCATTTACTTTGGCGGCCTCGCAACCGGCGCGGCGATTTTAGTCGGGAATGCACTTGGTGAAGGCGACTTTACACGCGCTAAAGACTACGCGAATAAATTAATTGGTTTTGCCTTAATGGCTAGTTTTGCTGCGCTTATTTTGCTCGTTAGTGTAAGTCCGGCATTACTGTTAATTTTAACGCCAGTTGGCGAAATTTATTACGATGCGTATTACTTAATTTTAGTTACAAGCGTCTTCATTTTAATTTATGGTTTTAACGCGGTTATTTACTTTATTTTACGGGCAGGTGGTGATTCGCTGCGCGCGTTTTTCCTTGATCAAGGGCCGACGTTTTTAATCGGTATTCCCCTTGCGTTCTTACTGCATCAAATGGAACCACAATGGGGCTTAGGTTTACTCTTTATTTTTGCGGCGACCCGCATTGTTGACGTGACGAAAAGTTTTATTGCCTTTAAATTTTACAAACAAGAAAAGTGGGTACAAAACTTAACGAAACTTACAGAACATCATGAAGAAGTTGTCGTTGAACTTACACACTAATGTTTATGTGCACTTTTTTCCATATCGCTACTTGCCATTATTATCGCGCTTTTTTGACTGATACTATATAATAGTAAGGTGTAATGACAATGAAGTTAACGATTAAACAAACAAATAGTCCATTAACCAAGCGTGATTTTACTTATTTAGACACGCTTTTTGCTGCTTCTTTTAGCAAAGCGACGAAACATAACGTTACGCACGCAACTTATACCGGGGTGCTTTACGCATTAGATAATAATAGCAAAGCAGTACGAACAGTCGCGTATGCACTTTTTTTACAACATAAGACAACTAAAAAAATTAAAGTATTCACCGTGGAGAAGTTTGAGTTTGAAGAGCAGTATGCGTTATTTAAAACGACATATAAAGATGCAAAGTTTGATAAACAAACACGAACACACGTAGAGTTGCGCCCAATAAGCGCGGAGTTAGCGGCTTTTATTAAAGCAGTCGAGTCCCATCTCGAAAAAAATCAAGATGAGTAAAATAAATAGTATTAATTACGTGATTGGTGATCTTCATTTTGGCGATGAAGCGCTTTTTGCCTTAGTGTACGGTAATACGTTTTTAACGAAAGAAGAATACGCTGAAGCCGTTATTGCTAATTACAACAAAGTTGTCCATAACGACGCTGTTGTGCTTTTTTTAGGCGACTTAGGCCGGCGTGATGCTTTAAAAAAGTATTTACCGCGGCTTAATGGCTATAAAATTTTAATTCTTGGTAACCACGATACGTACGCAAAAAAGTTTTATGGTAACTATTTTGCGGAAATATATAATCACCCGCTTTTTGTTCATAATCGTATCGTCTTTAGCCACGAACCAATCCCAGTTGAACCAGGGGTCATTAATATTCATGGCCATACGCATCACGTCTTTTTAAAAAGCGCGCAACATTTTAATTATTGTGTTGAACATACAGGCTACGCCCCGGTAAAAATAAAAGTTATCGAAAACTTGCTAAGCGACATAACGCCACCAAACCGCAAGTTTTTATATGAGTGGTATAAAGATCAACAAATTTGGACAGGAAAAAATCTTGACCGGTTAGTGCTTGATGAAAAACGCGTCATCGACGTAGCCGCAACACGGGAAAAACTTGCGGAAATACGTAAGAAACAAGAATAACAAACTGCGCTTATCAGGAAGCATGACTAATAAAAAACCCTAGGTAACCTAGGGAAGAAAAGAAGGTAATGTTAAGGAGCCACTCGGCTCTGTAAAGTTACTATAGCGTATAAAAGCGCGAATGTATATACGATTCAATTAGAAAGCGTTTACATTATGTAAACTACTAATAAAACAAGCAAATAATAAGAAAACACGATAAATAATAGCGATTATATATGTAATGGGCCCAAAAATGAAAAACGCGAAACGTACACTTTATTGTCATTACTGTAACAACCAAGTTCATAAACACCGGGATTTTTTTGGGAAACAATTAAAAGTGTCGTACGCATGTCCTCATTGCGGTAGCGTTAATGAATATCCGCTGCATGAACGTAGTGATAAAATCTTTTTACGCCTTGGTTTTTTTATGAATCCACTTTATTTACCGGCGAAGTATTATTTTGCAGGGGCGCCACTTAAATGGGTAATCGCGGTGTATCCGCTTTTTTTTATTTTGTTTCTTGTTATTAATATTATTTATATGCCGTACGGTTTAGTTGCGAATAACATCCGCATTTTTCACTCAAAACGACGGTTTTACGCGGATAACAAAGGCGCAAGTGTCGCGTTAATTCACGCAAACAATTTACGGCTGCGGGCCGATAATGGTGATCATCACGCCGCACTCTTAGTTGGGCAAAAACTATTGTATGGTGGTACGTTTGCAGCAAACGAGCAAAATGCCGTGCATTACTTAACATTTGCAGCAAAGAAGTACGTTGAAGCAGCGTTCATGCTTGGTGAATACTTTTATAATAAAGAGCAATATGAACAAGCTTTTCCGTATTTTAATGCAAGTCGAAGTAGTGCACAGGCACTTTATTATTTAGCGTTATTTTATGCTACTGGTAAAGGTGTCTCACTCAATAAACGTATTGCGAAAATTATGCTTGAAGATGCGCTTGCCAAAGGTGCTGTTGACCATCTCGATATTAAAAGTTTATTGTTGTAACAAATATGTTACAATTGAAAATGTATATAAGGGAGTGTCGTAATGATTAATACCGTAGTTTCTCAAATAGTTGACATGTACACATCTGTCTTAATTGACGCATTTGTCATTATCTCTTTTGTGGCGATATTTTTGTTTGTAAACAGCCGCTTC
>CAZWRR010000033.1:0-3919 GCA_964635805.1 uncultured Staphylococcaceae bacterium | reverse complement strand
GTGATGTTTTTAAGTAGCGGACTTGGTTTAATTTGGCATTATCTTATTGACAAAAAAATTACAAAAATACCGAGTTTTTTCCGTTACACAATTTTTGGTCTTATTATCCAAGTTATTAACTTTGCAAGTATGATCCTTTACGATAACGTCCTTACTGAAGACTTAATCTGGTTAATCGTGCCGTTTTTAGTTGTGTTCCCGCTTATGACGGGGCTTGTTGGGTATATTACCGAACGGCGGCTTAAAGTTAGTGAATATTTAGTTAAGTTTGAACAACTTAGTATTTTAACGCGCGCCGCGGTCGACGCAAGTGCAACGATTGAACTTTATGCGCTTGATAAAGATTTTAAATATATTTTCTTTAATAAATTTCACGAACGCCAACTTAAACGCTTTTACAACGCAACCGCGGAAGAAGGGGGCGACTTTTTAAGCTTAATTAAGCTTGATGCCGTGCGTGACCGGCTTAAGGCAACGTTTAGTGAAGTACTTGAAGGCCAAGAACTAGTAAAAACGTTTGAAGTTGAAGATACGCCTGGTAAATTTTTACGCGAACGGTATACACCGATTAAAGATAGTGAAGATAATATTATCGGGATCACTATTTTTAGTGAAGAAATCACCGAATTAAAACGGCATGAAGCAAATATTACATTTCTTAGTTATCACGACCAGTTAACAAAGTTAAAAAATCGCCGTTTTTATTATGAAGAAGTTGAACAACTACGGTTAAGTGATGAACAAATTATCGTTGTTTACTTCGATATTAATAGTTTGAAAATTATGAATGACGTTTTTGGTCATGATACGGGTGACAAACTTTTATGTAAAGTAAGTGACTTAATCTTAAAGCACTTCAGCAAGTTAACTGATATTTCCCGAATTGGTGGTGACGAAATTGTCGCACTTATTAAAGGTGTGGAATTAGCCGAAGTTGAACGAATTGTTGAAGCGTTTTTAACAGATGTCGCCCGGCTTAAAATTGAAGACATCACCGCGAGCGTAAGTGTTGGCCTTGCGACGGCAAAAAGCGGCAAGCATTTAGACCGTGCCTTACTTTACGCCGAAGAAGCAATGTATCAAAACAAACTAAAAGATTCATTACGCCACCGCAGCGACATCGTCGATAGTGTGTTCACTCGGCTTAAAGCTGCTTATCCGGAGCTGCAAGTTAACTATGAAAAAGTTAGTGCACTCGCGCTTAAGCTTGGTAAAAAGCTCGGCTTTTCGAAATACGAACTACAAATGCTTGATAAAATTGCCTTACTCCGTGACTTAGGTAAAATTAGTATTCGCAGCAGTATTTTATTAAAACCGGCAAAACTTACGGAGTTTGAATACGGTATCGTTAAAAAACACCCAGAAGTTGGGTACCGGATGCTTTCGGGCACAAAACTTTATTCAGAAATTGCCCATGACATTCTTACGCATCACGAACACTTTGATGGTTCAGGTTATCCGCGGGGCTTAAAGGGCGAAGAAATACCGATCCGGGCGCGTGTGATACTTCCCGTTATTGCTTACGTTTCAATTACAAGTGATCGGCCGTACCGTAAAGCGGCGACGCATGAAGACGCAGTACGGGAGTTAATAAACCAAAAAGGGAAAATGTTTGACCCCGCAATCGTTGATGCATTACTCGAAGTTTTAAAATCTTAATATATATAACGAATTTATAATGGAGAAAAATGACGTGCTTACAAAGTAAGCTTGTTATTATTAGCAAACAATTAAATTGCGTATTTCTTAATGCAAAGAAACGGAGGCATCGATATGCGGAAACAAGAAGACATTAAAAATAGGGAAACGCTTGTTGAGGTTCCTGAAAAGCGTGACTGGCGTTTTTGGCGACGGAAAGCGGAAGAAGGACAAGCTAAGCGGCAAGAAGAAGCTGAAGTTTTACTGAAAACACTAAGTGAACTCGAAGAATCAACACTGTTCCGTGCGCTTGAAACGACGCATGAAGGGTGGAGTCAGCGTGAAGCGGTGGAAATACTTGATGAAGACGGTCCCAACGAAATAACACGCGGGCGTAAAAAGCCGTTTGTTTTACGGTTTTTAAGTGCACTTATCAACCCGTTTAATATTATTTTAATTTTGATTGCGCTTGTCCAACTCGTAACAGAATTTATTGCCGAAGATGTACCTGATTACACGACTGTTACAATTATTTTAATTATGGTGCTTGCTTCAAGTATTATTAGCTTTATCCAAGGTGAACGCAGTAACAACGCAGTTGAAAAACTAAGCGATATGGTCACAAATAGCGCCGATGTGCTCCGTGATGGCGTGTTTGTTAGTTTACCAATGGATGAGCTTATTGTTGGTGATATTGTCAAGCTTTCGGCGGGTGACATGATTCCCGCAGACGTCCGTTTCTTACAAGTTAAAGATATGTTTATTGCGCAGTCGGCATTAACAGGCGAATCGCATCCGGTTGAAAAAACCGTGGAAAGAAATGACGTCCCGAACCGTGCCTTAACTGATTACACGAATATCGGTTTTATGGGCACAAACGTCGTTAGTGGCAGTGCAACGGCCGTTATTTTACTGACCGGCGACGACACGTATTTCGGCAGTATGGTGCAAGTGCTTGCCGGGGAACGCGGGCAAAAAAGTTTTGAACGCGGCATCCGCAGTGTTAGTCGCTTACTCATGCGTTTAACGCTCTTGCTTATTCCGCTTGTCTTACTTATTACCGGCTTCCGCAGTGGTGGCGCTTGGGATAAAGCGCTCTTGTTTAGTGTTAGTATCGCGGTTGGGCTTACGCCCGAAATGCTCCCGGTCATTATGACAAGCACACTTGCCAAAGGGGCAATGAGCATGGCGAAACATAAAGTTATCGTTAAGTCGCTAGGGACGATTCAAACGTTTGGCGAAATGGATATTTTATGTACTGATAAAACCGGCACACTTACGGAAGACCGGATTGTGCTTGAAAAATACGTTGATGTTCACGGTGTTGATGATGAACGGGTGTTACGGCACGCCTTTTTAAATAGTTACTTCCAAACGGGACTAAAAAGCTTAATTGACGTCGCCGTGATTAACAGGATGCATGAAAAAGGGTTAACGGAAACGGCAACGCGTTACACGAAAGTTGACGAAATCCCCTTTGACTTCACGCGCCGGCGCATGAGTGTCGTGCTTGTTGATGAAACAAATAAACGTCAGCTTATTACGAAAGGCGCTGTTGAAGAAATGCTCGAAATATGTTCGTTTGCGGAAATTAACGGTGAAGTTGTGCCGCTTGACGCCAAAATTAAGAAGATGGCCATGACGACGTACTTAAAGTTTAATGATGACGGGCTCCGCATAATGGCGGTTGCGCAAAAAAATGAAGTGCCGGATGAAAAAGTTTCGCCGTAAGTGACGAATCAAAGATGGTCTTAATTGGCTTTATTGGCTTTCTTGATCCACCAAAAGAAAGTGCAAAAGGGGCGATTAGTAAACTTAAAGAGCACGGCGTGCGCACGATTGTGTTAACCGGTGACAGTGAAGGGGTGACCGCGAAAGTTTGCGCAAGTCTTGAACTTGGCATCGGCCAACCTGTTATTAGCGGCAGCGACGTTGCGAATATGAGTGACGAAGATTTAGTCGCACTTTTAAAAACGCACGATCTTTATGCAAAACTAACACCCGCACAAAAAGAGCGGATCGTCGCGCTTTTACAAGGTGAAGGCCATACAGTTGGCTATATGGGTGACGGGATAAATGACGCGCCCGCGTTGCACCGCGCTGACGTTGGCATTAGTGTTGACGGCGGTGTGGATATTGCGAAAGAAACCGCCGATATTATTTTGCTTGAAAAAGATTTAATGGTGCTTGAAGAAGGTGTACTTGAAGGACGTAAAACGTTTGGAAACATTACAAAATACATTAAAATGGCCGCAAGTGGTAACTTTGGGAATATGATTGC
>CAZWRR010000032.1:0-9327 GCA_964635805.1 uncultured Staphylococcaceae bacterium | reverse complement strand
CTCACTATAATATTTATTAACATTAGTTAAATTAAGGGGATTATCAGTAACAACACCAATTATTGCAGCGTGTGTACGTCGCTTTATTTGCACAGCTAGTTCCATTAGTGTGACATTTAAAACATCAACAATAATATAATCGGGACTAAAATCAATTGCTTGTTTCCGACTATTTAAAATTGTTGTAATATTACGTAAAATTGGTACGTTAATTAGTCCAGGATAAAAATAATTATCAGTTGTCGTTTTTTTTGCAAAAAGCGAGGGCGTGTAATAGCGCCTTGAAATAACTTGAACTTTATTGTTTTTTTCTAAATATGCAATGAGTTTTGAATGAAAGTTTTGATTGCTAGGGTTTGGCGCTTTAGCTTTTTGACGAAGTAATAGTGAATAATCTTCTTCGTGTAATGCTGTTGTTAAATATAATATTTTCATCGCAATTCTCCAATTATTTGTAAGTGTCGGCGAATTGACTTTTCAATTGTATTTTCTTTAGCAGTCAAGATAGCTTCATCGAAAAAGTTTTGTTGAAATAACTGTTCTAATGCGTCACTAGTATTTTCACCATCACGAAGTATAAATCCGTTGATGCCATGTTTTATAAGTGTGCGCGACGCAATCATGTTGTTATTAGTTAAGACATTCAACCCATGGGCAAGCGCTTCATTTATCACATGTCCATATATGTCAAAATTGCTCAAATACACAGCGTTATCCGCATGTTTTAAGTAATTAAACAATTTATCTCGGTGTGCAAATGGCAATAGATGAACGTTTTTTATTTGTAATTCATTAATTGTTTTTTTGTATAACCGCTCCTCGGGGCCACTTCCGACTAAGATAAGTGGATGTGTGGAAGCTACGTTTGCCCAGCACTTAATTAGGTGTAAATTATTTTTGCGTGGGATGAAACTAGTGACACATATTGTAAAATTTTCACCCACAATGCGATGATTTCGCCAAAACTTTTGCTTTGCGTTTCCCGATACTTTGTACGTTGTGATATCTTTTTCATACACTGTCGAATACGGATAATGGTGAATTAAATCTTTATCAACACCGTAGTGCATCAAATATGCGCTTGCTTCTTCACCTGGTGAAAAATAAGCGAAGGCACCACCTAAAAAATATCGTTTGATTTTAGCTTTGAGTTTGCTTTCTTTTTTAGCAATCCCGCCATTAATGTAAAAAGCATAATTTGTCCCAGTGCGTTTTAAATAGTTAAGCGCGATCATTTCCGTAACTGTACTGTAACCATTCATAATTATTAAATCGTAACTATTACGTTTTAGATGACGTTTTACACCAAATGAGAAATGATTAAAATCACCAAAGCGGATGCCGCGGATCGGATGTGTAGTGAAGCGATAATTTTGTTCGTTATAAAAGTTTTTATGACGACTTTTTTCGCTTGTGCGTTCAAAAATAACATGAACATCATGTTTTTTTGCTAAACCGTTAAACAACGCAACTTTATATGGCGCAGGATGATTAAATACGATAAGAATTTTCATACATCTCTATTATACATTAACTATAAGTTAATAACTTTATGTAGCTATTTTGGCATTAATACTATGTTATAATTTTTTTAATGAGTACAAAAACGTGGAATGATTTTTTTGCAAAACAGAAAGAGGAGCGATATTTTATCGAACTTAACGCTTTCTTAAATCGTATTTATGATGAGGAAATCGTTTATCCATTACGCGCTGATGTTTTTCGTGCCTTTGCCCTTACGCCGTATGAAAAAGTTAAAGTTGTTATATTCGGCCAAGATCCATACATTAATGAAGGAGAAGCAACCGGTTTAGCGTTTTCTATTGGAAAAACAGCCAAAATACCACCTAGTTTACGCAACATTTATAAAGAAATTGAAAATAATATTGGTAAGCCAACAGTAAAAGATGGAAACCTTGAGTATTTAGCAACACAAGGGGTACTACTTTTAAATCCGATTTTAACAGTGCGTAAAGGCGCCTCTTTATCACATGATTATTCGTTTTACACCGAATTAACGAAAAGATTAATTGCTTTTTTAAATGAAAAAGACACGCTTGCATATATGTTTTGGGGGAGAAGAGCCCAAAAATTCAAAAAATACGTTACAAATCCAACACATTTAATTTTAGAAGCGACACACCCGTCACCGCTTGGTGCTAATCGTGGCGGTTTTTTTGGAACGAATCATTTTACCAAGACGAATGAATACTTAGTTAAACACGATAAAGAACCGATTAATTGGCAAAAGTATATGCCACACTAAAAGTTGTTCGATAACGTATAATGAATTTAAGGGAGCTAGGTAGGCCTGGCTGAGAGGAATCGCCGACGATTCGACCGCACCTGATCTGGGTAATGCCAGCGGAGGTAAGCAAAACAACCTCCGGAAATGGAGGTATTTTTTATGAAAAAACATCGCTTTAAGCTAATGACTCACGATATAACGGAAATTGCGATACTTGTTGCGCTTGCAATAATTCTCGACCTAGGTCCGTTTAAAATTAAATTAAGTGGAGGAGCTGGTTCGATTAGCATAACGATGGTTCCGTTAATTATTTTAGCGTTACGTTTTAACTTTTATAAAAGTTTTATCGCAATTGGTGTTGTGTATGGCGTAATAACAGCAATATTCGACGGTTATGGTATTCAATATTTTCCTTTTGATTATTTGTTAGGTTACGGCGCACTATCACTTATTTCTTTCTTTCGGGTCAAACATCATGAAAAGTTAAAATTTTGGCGTTTCTTATTAATTGTTGCAATGATTTTCGTAAGTGGGTTGCTGCGTATTATTTTTTCAACAATAAGTGGCGTGATAATTTTGTCATTTACGTTTAGAGATGCATTTATTTATAACGTACTACCAATAGGTATTTCATTAATCGTCTCTGCTATTGTTGTGTCAATAACGTATCCACTCATTCACCGACACATGCGTGTAATGACACGATAAACACCGCATTTTCTTTTAGTATGTTATACTAAAAAGGGGTGACAATTATGTATTTAAACTACACAAATAAGTCTAACCAGGAGTTAGAAAGATTAATTGAATCTAATGACAAAGCAGCGATGCATGAATTGGCGCGCCGTCTTGTTCAAGGCGAAGGAATAGCACCTGATCACGCACGCGGTCTTGAACTTGCACGACAAAGTGATGCATTACAATATTCACCAGCACTAACTGTAATTGGCTATTGCTATTTTTATGGAAAAGGTGTTGATGAAAACAAGGAAACAGGTGTTGCTTATTTCCGCCAAGCAGCTGAACGAGGTCATGATGCAGCCCAATACAACATGGGAATTGCATATGAACGAGGGACAGTTATTACGCAGGACTATGCAGAAGCTTTGGCGTGGTACGAAAAAGCGGCAACCCAAAACTTTGCGAAAGCATATTATAAAATTGGTTTCTTTTATGAAAACGGACTAGGCGTTACTCAAGACATCGTTAAAGCGTTTAGTTTTTATTTGAAGAGTGCTGATTTAGGATACATTAAAGCCCAATTAGCGGTCGGGGAAGCTCACATTAGTGGCCGCGGATTAATTCGTGATGAGCAAAAAGCAAAAAAATATTTAGAAAGAGCAGCAGCGCAAGGTAACCGCAAAGCGGTTCGGTTGCTGCGGGGGATGAAAAATGAGTGATGTAGAAAAAGTGATTGAAGGCGAGAATGTTGTTGAAAACGAGATAGCGCCAACTTTAGATAATTTGCGGAAGGCATTTGTTAAAAAAATTAATGTGATGCGCTACATTGGTTACGCAATAGCGGCGTTAGTTTTTATTATTGTCGTAGTTTCCTACGTTGTAATTATGGAACACACACAAATGGGGGCGATCATTTTAATTATTTTGGCCTTAATTGGTTCATTCGTGTTTTCGGTATTAAACCGCCGCAAACAAGAAGGAATAATTCGTGGATACATGTTTGAATATAACGATGTCATCAATAAAGAATTAATTGCCGATGAGGAAATTAGTGAGTATGTGTTCGATTATACCGAAGGTTTAGATACAAAAACTTTTGTTGAGGCGAAAGTATTAGACGATGTTACTGATTCTGCTTCACGTAATTTAGTTGCGTATAAATTTAAGGATTTTGAAGTAAAACACGCGGATTATGTAGCGTATAAACGTGAAGGTAAGCGTGTCCTTAGCGTGTTTGCGGGGAAACTACTCGTTGGAACGCGCAGCAAAGCTGTAAGCAACCAAGTTGTTTTATACATAAAACCTGATCAAAAACATTTCCCGGAAACAAAACAACCAGAAATCGCACATTTAAAAGTAGTGGAAAGTACGGATGAATATGTTGTTTATGCAGAGGGTGCATATAAACGCGCATTGCCTGCGGCGGCAATTAAACAATTGTTAGAAATTACGCGCAGCAATAACTTAGCGGATTTAACTGTTTCACTAGTTGAAAATAAGGTAACAATTTTAATGTCATACGGCAAAGATATTATTAGTGTTCCTTATCGTGAACCTGTTCCGCACGCTGCAATTAAACAATATATTGCAAATACAGCGGTCATTCATAAATTTCTTAATTTAATTTAATAAATTAAAACCGCCTTTCATGTTAAAATATAATTAACTATTCGATAGGTGGTTTTTTTATGAGTATTGAAAACAAATGGATTAAAATCCAAAGTTATAAGCATGATGGGAAATTACATCGTTTTTGGCGTCGTTCTTATGTTTTAATTGATAATGATGATTGGCTTGTTGTTGGTTCAAAAAGCACACTAGTTGTTGAAGGTAGTGGCCGTCGGTGGCGGACGCGTGAACCAGCTATTACCTTTTTTAGTAAGAAAGATTGGTTTAATGTTATTGCGATGCTAAAAGATATTGGTGTTGCTTATTATGTAAACATCGCCACACCAACAATTATTGAAAACATGATTGCAAAGTATATTGACTATGATCTTGATTTGAAGAAGCTACCTGAAGGCGAAGTCCGGTTTCTTGATAATTATGAATTTCTCCGCCACAGCGACAAATACAACTATTCAGCAGACTTAGTGCGAATTATTGAAGCGAAACAAGTAAAAATAACAAAAATGATCGAAGACGAAGTCTATCCGTTCGACAAAGATGAAGTGATGAAGTTATACAATCGTTTTACACAAAAAACAACATTTACACCGATGAACTAATAAAGAAAGATGTGATTTTATAAACTTATGCAAATTAAATTTGTTAGTAAAAATGAAGCACAAACTAAAGCTTTTGGCCAAAAACTTGCAAAACATCTCCAACCACGTGATGTTGTTTTATTGTATGGTGATTTAGGCGCAGGTAAAACAACATTTACAAAAGGCGTCGCTCTGGGACTAAATATTAAAGAGCGCGTTAATAGCCCCACATTTAATATCCTGAAATTATACTTAAATGGAGATAAAAACTTGTTCCATATTGATGCATATCGTTTAGAAAACGAAAATTATGAAATTGGTCTAGATGAATATATCGGTGCTGATGGTATAACAATTATAGAGTGGCCAGCGTTCATTAGTACGCTTTTACCTAAAGAAGCACTTACAATTGAAATTACATATCACACATTAAATGAACGGATAATAAGTGTTAGCGGCAGTAGTAAATACGAAGCAACATTAAAGGTACTGAAGGAACAATTATGACAACGCTTTTACTTGATACATCGAGTACGAATTTAACTGTCGCACTTGCAGAAAATGAAACAATCATTTATGAACAACAATACAGTGCATGGCAAAAACAAAGTGAACTTTTAACGTATGAAATTGAAAAGGCACTTAACGAAACAAAACGTAAACCAACAGATTTAAATGCAATCGTTGTTAGTGTTGGTCCTGGTTCCTACACCGGTGTTCGTATTGCCGTCAGTGTTGCGAAAGTGATGGGATTTGCACTAAACATCGATGTATACAAAGTTTCTTCGCTTGCCGCTATGCGGGCAAAAGACAACATTAGCATTTGTGTACTCGATGCGCGAAGTGGCCGCTCTTACGTAGGTGTTTACGAAGGAAACAGGGCACTTTTACAAGATACAATACTCACAAACAACGAAGTGCTCGCCCTCCAAAATACTTATAAAAACGCCGTATTTACGGGTGAAATAGCACACTTAGAAATAAAAAGTGCTCCTTTTAGCCGCGCACTTAATTTGCTAAGTGCCAAATTACCTGAAAACAAAGTTTGCGATATTCGTAACCTTAAACCAGTTTATTTAAAGGAGCAATACGGTGCTAAATAGTAAATCACTTGTTGTTCGCCCAATGGAAGAAAAAGATTTAGAACGGGTTGCGGCTATTAGCGAAGAGACAATCACTGACTCGTGGTCGTATGATGATTATCGCCGCGAACTTTTAGTGAACGAATTTGCGACGATGCTTGTTTTAACATATGCTGACGTCGTGCTTGGTTTCATTGATTTTTGGGTAACATTTAATTCCGCAACAATTGCCCAAATAGCAGTCGATAAAAATTTACAAAATAAAAAACTCGGGTCTATTTTAATGGAAGATATGATCCATCGGCTCGTAACGCTTGATGACGTTGCTTCAGTTTCACTAGAAGTGCGCACAAATAACGAAAAGGCAATTAACTTTTATTTAAAACACGGGTTTAATACGGTTGTAACAAAACGTAAATATTATAGTAATGGTGACGATGCTTATTACATGGTTAGGATTTTAAAATGAGCAAACATAAACGACTTATTTTAGCGATTGAAACAAGTTGTGACGAAACTGCTGTTGCGCTTTTGCGCGGGGATGAGCTTTTAGCTAACGTTGTAAGCAGTCAAATTGCGATGCACACGACGTTTGGCGGCGTCGTTCCCGAAATCGCTTCAAGACTTCACACTGAAAATATAATTTACGTACTTGAACAAGCTTTAACACAAGCAAACGTTAATTTAGCAGAAGTAGATGCTTTCGCAGTTACGCGTGGTCCCGGCTTAATTGGTGCGCTTCATATTGGAATGCAATTAGCAAAAACATTGGCACTCATTTACAATAAACCACTAATCCCTGTACACCACTTAGCCGCCCATATATACGCAAGCGAATTCGTTAAACCGCTAAAGTTCCCACTCTTAGCTGCCATTGTTAGTGGTGGACACACAGAACTAGTGTTGATGCGCGAACATTTAGATTTTACAATAATTGGTGAAACGAAGGACGACGCTATTGGTGAATGTTACGATAAGGTTGCCCGCGTTTTAAACTTAGGTTATCCTGGCGGTGTCCCAATTGATAAACTTGCACAAACAGGAGAAGTCACATATAAACTACCAAAACCAGTTATTCGGGATAGTTTCGATTTTTCGTTTTCGGGCTTAAAAACACACGTAATTAATATTGTTAATAGTGCAAAAATGAAAAAAGAAACAATTAATGTCGCTAATTTATGCGCTTCTTTCCAAGAAGTAGCAATAAGCGCGGTTGTTGAACAAGCACGCAAAGCGGCACTAAAACATAACGTTAAGCAAGTTGTAATCGCTGGGGGCGTGAGTGCTAATTCGTATTTACGCGAACTAACAGAAACAACATTTGCGAAACATAATATTGATACGGCGATACCGCCCTTATGGTGTTGCACTGATCAAGCAGCGATGATTGCTAAAGTTGCTGTATATTTAGATAAAGCCAAAATATACGCAAATAGTAAACTAGGCGTTGATCCTAACTGGCAAATTTTCGACTATAAAAATTATAATTAAGATTATAATTGCGCTATAATAAAAAGGATGATGAGGTGAACATATGGATAAAGTAAAAATGCTCTATGATAAATTAGAAAAATCAAAACTCGTACATGAAAGTACAGTTAATCTTGCTGGTTGGTTGCGCAGTAACCGCAACAACGGGACGATTGGGTTTATTGATTTTAATGATGGAACAAACTTTAGTGGCACACAACTTGTTTATGAAAAAGATAAAGTCGCTAATTTTGGTGATATTGATAAGTTGCGGACAGGGGATGCAATAAGTATTACCGGTAAAGTTTTATTGACACCACAAAGCAAGCAACCTTTTGAAGTTCACGTTGCCACACTTACGTTAATTAATGAAGCAACAGGGGATTATCCACTCCAAAAGAAACGTCACAGTTTTGACTATTTACGCGAAATTGCACATTTGCGTCCAAAAACAAACACATTTATGGCGCTTCATCGTGTACGAAGCGAGTTAAGCTTTGCTTTTCATGATTATTTTCATCGCAACAACTTTGTCTATGTACACACACCTATTTTAACGGCAAATGATGCTGAGGGAGCGGGTCAAGTTTTTAATGTTATTACCGATCACAAAGATCCGAACCATTTTTTCGGCAAAGAAGTATCGCTAACGGTTTCAGGCCAACTACATGTTGAAGCGTTCGTGCAAGCTTATCAAAAAGTTTACACGTTCGGGCCAACGTTTCGTGCTGAAGCAAGTAATACGTCAAGACATGCTGCTGAATTTTGGATGTTAGAACCGGAGATGGCTTTTACTGATTTAGCAGGCAATATGGACGAAATTGAAAGCTCATTAAAATACGTAATTAATCATATACTAAAAACTTGTCCAACTGAGATGAAGTTTTTTGACACACATATTGAAAAAGGTCTAATTAACCGCTTAACGAAACTTGTGAATAGTGAATTTAAAAAGATGACATATACAGACGCCATTGAAGTTTTATTAAAAGCAAAAGAAAATGGCATTAAATTTAGTAATGATGATATTCATTGGGGGATGGATTTAGGCAGCGAACATGAACGTTATTTATGTGAAGTGTACGTAAACGGTCCGCTTTTTGTCACAAATTACCCCAAAGATATTAAAGCATTTTATATGCGCATTAATGATGATGAGAAAACCGTTGCAGCATGTGACTTACTTGTGCCAAACATTGGTGAATTAGTAGGTGGATCACAGCGGGAAGAGCGATATGAGAAGCTAAAAGCGCGGATGGAGAAAGAAGGAAACCTTAAAGACTTAGAATGGTATGTCGAATTACGCAAATTCGGTGGTGTACAAAGTTCCGGCTTTGGTATTGGCTTTGACCGGCTATTAATGTATGTAACAGGTTTAACAAATATACGAGATGTGCAACCATATGCGCGAGCATATGGTTCGCTTAAATATTAAGGCGGGCGTAAATGAAACGAGTAAATGCACCGCTAACAGAAAAAGAACGCGAATTACGTGGTTATAAAAGAAAAAAATGGCTGCTCATCGGCGCCATTCTTGTGCTTGCTGTTTTTATTATTATTCAAATATTATTAATATTTATTTAGTTTGTTCTTGTGTTTTTTGCGCGGAAATTTGATAAGTTGTTTCTAAGTATTGATT
>CAZWRR010000031.1:0-9627 GCA_964635805.1 uncultured Staphylococcaceae bacterium | reverse complement strand
GTATTTAAAGGGTTTTTTATTATCCGCAATAATATTTTTAAGCAACATCCGTGCAAATGTAAGCGTTATCACCCGTATATCCTTATATTTTATTTTACACACGCACATATGTGTATATAATATCCTTATAAAACTAAAGAAAGGAGAGAGTTTTATGAAATTTAAAAAGATTGCGGTTTTATCGCTTCTTGGACTTCTCGCTTTATCTGGCTGTAAAAGAGATAGTTCTGGTTCAGGCTCATCTGAAGGTCCAGTAGGACCAGACTGGGACAATTTTGGCTGGAACTTCCCAGGTTGGGATGGCGATGGCGGTTCTAGTGATGTCGGTGATCCCGTAGAAGATGCTGCAGAAGGTGTTAAAAACTTCGTAAACAATCCAGTTGAGGATCGTGCGGAAATTCTACGCTTGCTTGAGAAATATACGTTAGAAAATTTCTTAGGTGGAATTCCTTATCGTGACAACAGTGGTTACGTAATGTACAACCCACGTTTAGAAATTCCTGCGGATGATTACGTTGTTGGTTACGGATTTGGTGTTGGTGAAGCACTTATCACGGATCCATTAACTCACCCAGAAATCACACCTAAGCACGCTATGTATTATCATAGTTGGCAAAGTGAAGACCCAGGCACAATTAACTATATGAACGCCCAAGATAGCGTTTCAAGTGATTTATACGGTTTGGTGTCCGCCTCATATTGGAGCACAAAGTTTAACGGAGACAAAACTGGTTACGAATGGTATCCATTATTAGCCGATGATGTCGACCGTCCAGTTCCAGGAGCCGACTATAACGAAGAAACCGGAATGGCAACGAAGTGGAAAGTTCCGGTTCGTCTTGGTGATGACTTAAAATATAACACTTTAAGTGATGTTGCCAAAATTAAAGCATTTGATGGAAGAAAAGTAGCAATTGAAGATTACTTAACACCATTCAAATTAATGCTTGACAACAAATGGTTCCGCGCAACGGACTTAGGTTCAAGAAGTAGTGGTTTTGTTGGTGTAACAAACTACCTACGCGCAAAAGATCCAAGTTGGGATAGTGTTGGAATTCAAATTGGTGATGACGAAAAATCACTTGAATTCACATTCAACACCCCGAAAACTGCTTTTAAAGCGATGTACAGCTTGTCATCAAGCTTATTCTCACCAATCCCAATGGACTTCATTGATGCAATTGGTGGTGCAAAAGAGTTTGGGAAACCAAACGTTGATTCAACACTATCATTAGGTGTTTACACCCTCGAAGAGTGGGACAACGACAAACAAGTAGTTTTCAAGAAAAACCCAAACTACATTGAAAAAGAAAAATACACACACGAAGGTTACGTATACGCTATCTTAGAAGATAACGACGTCGCATTCCAAGAATTCCACGCAGGTAAATTAGACAGCGCTGGTGTGCCAAGTGCATACTTACAACGTTATAAAGAAGACGAACGCTCACGTCAAACGAAGGGCGACACAGTCTGGAAATTACAAGTTAACGCTGCTGATGAAGACTTATGGGATTCATTATTTGGTGATGAAGGTTCCGTCGCACCTGGTGGTGAATGGGATCTTAAACCAGTTATGTCAAACCGCAAATTCTTAGAAGGTTTATACTTATCGTTAGACCGTGATGAATTAGCTGACAAAACTGGAAGTCGTCCAGCGCAAGCATTCTTAAGTGAAGCGTACATGGTCGACGCTGAAGCTGGTATCTCATGGCGTCAAAGTGAAGAAGGAAAAGCCGTCTTAGATGACTTAGTTCCAGAAACTAATGGTTACGATATAGAACTAGCCCGTGGTTTATTCAATAGCGCGCTTGATGAATTAGTCGCAGCTAACAAATACACACGCGGAACAGCGAATGATCCAACAGTTATTAAAATTGGATTACACTTCCAAACCGCAACACAAATTACAGGTGAAGGTGCAGAACTCAAACGCTTAATTGAAGGCGCATTCAATGGTTTTGAAGGCGAATCAAATATTGTCGACGGGTTCAAACTCGAACTTGACATGTATGCAACCGCAAGTTGGATGGATGCTTACTATGCCGCGATGGACGGTGAATTCGACATGGCCTTTGGTTCAATTAGTGGTAACACCCTTGACCCAATTGATTTCATGGAAACAGTCATGAGTGACAACCGCAGTGGTTTCACACTATCATGGGGAACAGACACAAGTATTGCGGACGAAGCCTTAACATTCGATGGTGAAGTCTACTCATTCAACGCATTACAACAATCCGCACTTGGTTTAACCGTTGTTGAAAACGGACGTGAAGCCACATTAGTATCATTTGATAAACTAGCATGGACGCACGACCCAGCAACTAAATCAGTCAAACTTAGTGCTTCAGGTAGCTACTATGACGACGAAGAATTCGTTATCACACCTGATGGTAGCGAGGCTGATGAAGTCGAACCAATTAACGATAATGGCTTACTCTTCATGGGCTTAGCTATTTACAATCGTGACGGAGAATTCATTGGCGTCTTAGACTTCGATCCAACAACATTTGCCGATGGTAAATGGACAGTGGAAATCGAAGAAATACCACGCTTAATTGAAGAAGGTGCTTTCTACCTTGATTTCTACATCAACACAGTTAGCACTTATGGTGAAACGGTCGAACCAAAAACACTTATCGTTGAAACGTTATGGCCGTTCTACGAAGCACAGCTTTTATAAAAATATAAAAAGTTGATATAAAAACAAACAACATTGCCGGCCAACGCCGGCAATGTTTCGGTGTAAAGACACGAAAAATCGGAGGAAGTAAGCATGGGAAGATACATACTTAAGCGGATTGGTTTAATGCTTTTGACCGCGTTCATAATATTATCGCTTACATTTATATTAATGAAATTGCTACCAATTGATCGACCAGCTGGTCAAATCAATCAACAGTTAGCATTTTATAACAACCAAGTTGTCCTTGGTTATATGGTTGAGGTGCCAACAAGCGCACTAGCGGATGCAACGATCGTTGACGGTAATAGCCGTTATCACTTCGCATCGGTTCCTGTTTTGGTCCAATATTGGCATTGGTTAGTGAATATTGTAACAAAATGGAACTGGGGCTTATCCACACGTATTCAAATAAACGTTTCCGCAATGGAAATTATTGGTCAAAGATTACCAACATCATTAAAGCTTAATGTAGTTGCACTATTTACATCAGTGCCATTTGGTTTTATTTTAGGTTTAGTTGCGGCGTTACGCAAAAATAAAATGACTGACCACGTTATCTCAACGGGTGTAATGATTTTCATCGCTATTCCTTCGTTCGTCTTTATTACATTTTTAATGTTGCTATTTTCTTACAACCTCGGTTGGTTACCAACACAGTGGTATAAAGAAGGGGCAACAACCGCAATTAAAATTAAAGCATATATTATTCCTGTTGCCGCGCTTTCCTTTGGTACGATTGCTAGTTTTACCCGCTACACACGTGCTGAATTAACGGAAATAATGTCGAGTGAGTTTTTATTACTTGCACGCACGAAAGGTTTAACAAAGCGGCAAACCGTTATTCGTCATGCTTTACGTAATTCAATGGTGCCGATTATGCCAATGATCATTGGTCAATTTATTGGTATTTTATCAGGCTCAATGATTTTAGAAAAACTATACGGTATTCCGGGAATCGGAAGCTTATTTATTACAGCGATTAACGCTAAAGATTATAACGTTATTATGGTTGATATGGCCGTGTTCACACTGATTGGTTTATTTGCCACACTTTTAGTGGACTTATCATACGGTCTCGTAGATCCACGGATTAGAATGGGGGCGCGAAAATAATGAATAAAGAAAAAACAAACATCACAAAAAAAGATTTTGTGCTTGTTCAGCAAGATAAACAAATTCATGATTTAAAATTTGATACGAAACCTACAACATACTTTAAAGACGCAATGCGGCGTTTTGTTAAAAACAAATCAAGTGTTGCGGCAAGTGTAATTATTGGTATTCTCGTACTCTTAGCAATATTCGTCCCAATATTTAATAAAAACAATATTGAAGGGTCAAACTCTAATTTTAACTTTCTCCCACCTCGCTGGCGCGGATTTGAAAATTCGAGTGTTTTAAATGGGCGTGAATACATTGAAGGAATTGTCACGAATATGGATGATCCCGATGGACCGCTTCCAAATGGTTATACGCGTTCAGCGATTGTTGGTGAACTTGATTTGTATGAGTCATTTACAAATACGGCGCACCGTAACGCAAAAGGTGGGTCAGTTAAACTTACATCAGATACACATCTAGAAGACTTATATTGGCAAAGTGCGAAAGTTTATACAGATTTTGCTGATGAATATATTGTTGAGTTTGATGTAGATGCAGAACTAAATGAAGATACATACTTTGAGTTTTACGCAAATATGCAATTTTTAGGAAAACCAGAACAATACATTCCTTTAGTGGAAAAAACAAATATCTATGGTGAATATACAGTAAATGTCTCCGAAATTGTTGTTGCGACACTTCCGGAAGAGGAAGAATATTTTGATGGCCAAGTTCGTTTTGGGTTCCGTGTATTTAAACCGGAAGAAGGAACGGACAGAAAATCACTTTATGTTAATAGTGTCGTTATTAAAAACTTAACTAATCCAAATGACACCCGCTTTGATCTACATAATTTTGTCGAGGCTAATGAACTTTTACTCCGCCAAAGTGATGATAGCAAAGCCCCATATCGTTTTACGATTGATCTTACGACCGGTAGCAGAGGGCGCGTAACACTTTATAACGGTATTATTACGCGCGCTAATTTCTATTATGATTATTATGAAGAAGCATACGGCTTAAAACGTAAAAACGTTGGTAAAAGTACGATGGACCAATATGTTAGCAATGGATTTTTCACTTATGAATACGAATTGCTCGAAGATGATCGGACAATCGTTATTACGAGCTTTACAATTTTAGATGATAAACGTTCGCCAGTTCGCCAGCTTTACGGCGGTCGTAAAGTAAGTGCTTTTGGTGAAGTTGCCTTTCATTTTGATGCTGAAGTATCAATTTACCGCGAGCAAGGATATACTGAGTACCCGTATTTCTTCTTCGGCACGAATCAACGCGGACACGACTTCTTTAAAGTTATTTTTTCCGGCCTTAGAACTTCGTTAATTCTCGGTGTTAGCGCTGCTGCAATTAACATTTTAATTGGTTTAATTTGGGGTGCTATTTCCGGTTATTACGGTGGCACTGTTGACTTAGTTATGGAGCGCTTTACGGAAATTCTTGGCGGTATACCGTGGATTGTCATTATGACACTGGCAATCTTGCATTTAGGGAACACGTTTGAAGTATTCTTGTTGGCATTAATACTTACGGGGTGGATTGGCGTTGCCGCTACGACGCGAAGTCAGTTTTATCGTTACAAGCGGCGAGAATACGTGCTTGCGAGCCGCACGCTTGGTGCAAGGGACGGGCGACTTATCTTTAAGCATATTTTGCCAAACTCAATCGGCCCAATCGTTACCGGTGCAGTACTGATGATTCCAGGCATTATTTTCAGTGAAGCAACAATTTCATACTTAGGTTTAGGGCTTCAAGGTCTCCAAAGTATGGGGGTTGCCCTTAGTGAAGCACAAGAATTTATTCATACTAGTCCGTTTTTAATCGTCTCGGGCTCAATTGTAATTGCATTACTCTTAATTTCCTTTAACTTATTTGGAAACGGCCTACGTGATGCATTTAACCCATCGTTGAAAGGAAGTGAATAATATGGAAAACCGAAATATAGTTTTAAGTGTTAAAGATTTAGCGATTTCCTTTTCAACTGACCACGGCCGGCTTCACGCTGTACGAGGTGTTGACTTTGACTTGTATAAAGGCGAAGTTTTAGCAATCGTTGGTGAGTCGGGTTCTGGAAAAAGCGTTTCCGCAAAAACAATTATGGGAATTTTACCAAACAACGGTCGCGTTGATAAAGGCGAAATTTATTATGAAGGTGAAGACTTAGTTACTGTTAGTGAAGAAGAATTTCACCGAATTCGTGGTAAAAAAATTGGAATGATTTTCCAAGATCCACTTTCAAGTTTAAATCCAATTATGAAAATTGGCCGTCAACTTACGGAAGCAATTATTATTAATGGGAATAAAATTAAAATACTGTATGAAGATTTAATCGCACCTGCAAACATTGCTTATTTAAATGAGAAAACAAAATTTGACCGCATTATTAAAGATAACGCCTTTATTGTTACAACGACAACAACAGAAGTTAATTTAAAAATTGATGCGCTTAAAGAAAATAAAGCATTAACAAAAGAAGAGAAAAAAGCGGAAATTGCGGCGTTAAAGGCAGAACTTAACGAAGTTAAGCAAGAACACCGCGTGCTCGTAAAGAAAGTTAAGGAAGAAGCGAAACCTGTTTTAAAAGAACTCAAACTTAAACTTAATGAATCAAAAAAACAAGCAACAATTGAAGTTAATGAACATAAAGCACAACTTAAAAACGCACATGCGGAACGCATGGCAGCGCTTAAGGCTGAGCTTGCTGAAGCTAGTGATGAAGCTACGAGTAACGCCGTTAAAACAAAAATGGCTGAAGAAAAAAACGCGTATATTGATAGCGTTAAGATTACACCAGCACGTGCGAAACAAATGGCAATTGAAGTTATGGGTGAAGTTGGTATTCCCCAACCCGAACGTCGTTACCGTCAATATCCATTTGAGTTTTCCGGGGGAATGCGCCAACGGATTGTTATCGCCATTGCCCTTATCCAAAATCCAGACGTTTTAATTTGTGATGAACCGACAACGGCACTTGACGTTACAATTCAAGCACAAATTTTAGAATTAATCTTACGCCTTAAAAACGAACGGCAACTTTCCGTTATCTTCATTACGCATGACCTAGGTGTTGTCGCTAATATGGCTGATCGTGTTGCCGTAATGTATGCAGGCCGTATCGTCGAGTTTGGCAATGTTGAGGAAATTTTTTATAACCCGCAACACCCATATACTTGGGCATTACTTTCAAGTATTCCTGATGTTGATAGTAAAGAACGACTTGAAGCAATTCCAGGCACGCCACCAAACATGGTTTATCCACCAAAAGGTGATGCGTTTGCACTTCGTAGCAAATACGCATTAGCGGTTGATTTTAAGGAAGAACCACCCTTATTTAAAGTAAGTGATACACATTATGCGCGCACATGGTTACTTGATCCACGTGCACCAAAAGTCGAAAGACCGAAAATCGTCACTGAACGAATTCGTATTTCGTTAGAAAGGGCAGGTAAATAAAATGAGTGAAGTAAATAAAAACACAAAGCGAACATTTAACCAAGACCTTGTTGATCAAGATATTATTTTAAGTGTTCGTCATTTAAAACAATATTTCACCTCCGGCTTTGGCGCCAATAAATTCCGCAATAAAGCTGTCCACGATATTTCCTTTGATATTAAAAAAGGCGAGGTCTTTGGACTTGTCGGCGAATCAGGATGTGGTAAAACAACCACAGGACGCAGCATTATCCGCCTCTATGACATTACAAGTGGTAGTGTTTATTTTAAAGGTCACCGCATTAATGCCGGTAGTCGCTGGAATGAAAAAGAAATTAAATGGAAGCGGATTAAAGCGAAACGCAAAATTAAAGATTTGCGTGCAGAAATGAAAAGTGAAATTAACGAAATATTTAATGATGAACAAGAAAACATGCATGAAATCGTCGCGGATATTGAAAAACGATACAACGCTCGTATTGATGCAATTAACGAACAACTTGATGAAATTGTGAAAGTTCAAAAAGAAAAAATCCGGCAAATTAAATACGATATGAATCATGTCGATCGTGATGTGATGAGTAAAATGCAAATGATTTTCCAAGATCCTGTTGACAGTTTAAACCCACGGATGACAGTTGAAGATATTATTCAAGAAGGACTCAAAATTCAAGGATTTAGAAACCGTGCAGAAAACTCAAAGAAAGTTGTCGATGTTTTAGAAAAAGTCGGTCTTATTGCTGACTATGCTTCACGCTATCCTCATGAATTTAGTGGTGGCCAACGACAACGGATTGGAATTGCCCGTGCACTTATTATGAACCCCGAATTAATTATTGCCGACGAACCAATTAGTGCGCTTGACGTCTCAATTCGCGCGCAAATTATTAATTTACTTAACGATCTGCGTGATGAATACGGCTTAACAATTTTGTTTATCGCCCACGATTTAAGTGTCGTCAAATACTTCTGTGATCGTATTGCGGTTATGTATTATGGCGTTATTGTTGAGCTTACAACGAGCGAAGAGCTATTTAGACATCCGCTCCATCCATATACAAAAGCTTTGTTAAGTGCAATTCCTAAACCGGATCCACTTAGCGAAAAAGAACGGCAACGGGTTATGTATAATCCGGTAACGGATCACGACTACAGTAAAGAAAAACCAACTTTGCAAGAAATCTTGCCAGGTCACTTTATTCTTGCTAACAGTGAAGAAATTATTAAATATAAAAAAGAAATTGCCGAGCTTGACCGTAAAAACAAAAATACTAAATGATGGAAGATAAATTAAAAAGACACTTATACACAGCAATAGTTTTATTTGTTGTGAATAGTTTAATTATGGTTTTAGTGCTTTTGCTTAAGCAAGATTACTCGATCCGTGGTTTTTCCGATGCTTCTTTCATTAGCGGCTTTACAACACTTTTAATGTATTCCTTACGTGTGTTGGGTGCAAAAGGGGCATACGACTTAATCGGTTATACAGCAATACGTTTTCGCGATACGTTTCGTAAAGATTATGAGAAAACGTACGAAAGCGCGCATGAATACACTGAACATAAACGGGAAGAGCGACTTAAAAACAAACAAAGCTTTTTATTCCACTTTATTATTCCGTCCTTATTTATTTTCACTGCGATTATTTTAGCAATTATTGCAATGCAATAAAAAAACCGCCCTAATAACTATCGTTGTAGTCGGGCGGTGTTTTTTTATGCTTTAAAGTTTTTTAGTATTTGTCAGCATCTACATCTGCATCAGCGTATTTATGCGCAATTGAGCTAGCCGCAGCGGCCGCAATCGCACCAACGATATCATCTAAGAACGTATTACAAACATTATCGCCAACTTTTGTATCTAACTCACCGATAATGCCTGGTTTTGTTTTATCAACGAAACCAAAGTTTGTTAGTCCAATTGAACCATAAACGTTCACGATTGAAAGTGCTAAGATTTCATCAATGCCAAACAGGCCGTAATCACGCAAGACGATGCTTGAAAGTGGTTCGCTTAGTTTTCCTTGTTCAGCGAGTATATCAAGCTCTAAGCCGGTTAAAACGGCGTGCTGCACTTCGCGCTTCATAATAACACGACGCACATGATCGCGGACGATGTCGATTGTTAAATGTGGCAAGTATTTAATTTGTAAATTTAGCGTAATATCGGCGATTGCATCAAGCTCGACTCCGCGTTCTTTGAGCCGCTCAATTACAAGCCCGTATTTTTTTTCGTCGTTAAGACGGTTTTGATATGGATGATACATATTTTTTTCTCCTTTTCTCTAGTTTACTACATTTTCATCACGTTTTAAAAATAAAATCCGCCGAGGGGCGGAATAATTTTTTTGGCGATGGAGCAGGTGACGGGAATCGAACCCGCGTATC
>CAZWRR010000030.1:0-10291 GCA_964635805.1 uncultured Staphylococcaceae bacterium | reverse complement strand
TAATATAACACAACGGTGTTTTAATGTAATTAAAAAACGTTCAAAGTTTTAAAAAAAGGGCTTAGGCCCTTCTTCTTTTTGCTGATTTTATGTCGTTCTTACATATTTTCAATGAGTTTACTGAAGCTATCAACACTAAGGGAAGCGCCACCTACAAGCGCGCCATCAATATTCGGCATTGTTAAATATTCACTAATGTTTTCCGGCTTTACACTACCACCATAAAGAATGCGGACATGTTCACTCATAACCCCGTATTCTTCTTTGATTAATGTGCGAATATTACCGCATATTTCTTCAGCGATTTCTTTACTTGCATTTTTCCCAGTGCCTATTGACCACACAGGTTCATACGCAATAACGACTTCATGCACATCGATTACATCACGCAATCCGACGGTTATTTGTTCTTTAATTACCGCTTTTGTTAAGCCTTTTTCAAATTGTTCAAGTGTTTCACCAACGCAGTAAAGCGGTGTCATACCCGCGCGTAAGAGGGCAAGGTTTTTGGCGTTACAACTTTCATTTGTTTCATTGTAATACGTCCGGCGTTCACTATGGCCAACAAGCGCCCATGCGACATTAAGTTCACGGAGCATATTAATGCTAACTTCGCCCGTATATGCGCCACTTTCGGCAAAATGCACGTTTTGGGCACCAACGATAAGGCGCGGATTAATGTCAATTACGGTGCTAAGCGCTAAGTATGGCGGTGTAACACCGATATCGATGTTTTTTGCTTCGGCTTTTTTGAGTAATTCCAGTGAAGCATGAGCAAAAATCTTCGCTTCTGCTTTGGTTTTGTTCATTTTCCAATTGCCGACTAATAATTTTTTACGCATCGTCTTCTCCAATCACATCTAGTCCGGGTAAATGACCATCATTTTCAATCATTTCAAGTGAAGCACCGCCACCAGTACTAATGTGGCTAAAGTATTCCTTGTAACCAAATTGCGCAACTGCTGCTGCGCTATCGCCGCCACCAATTACGGTAAAGGCTGTTGGGATGTTTTTTATTGCCTCACAAATGGCACGTGTTCCTTCTTCAAAGTCACTTTGTTCAAAAACACCCATTGGGCCGTTCCAAAATACCATTTTCGCGTCTTTAAGTTGTTCTTTAAATAACACTTGTGTTTTTGGACCAATATCCATGCCTTCAAATTCGGCAGGAATATTCGGTGAATCGATTACTTTTTTAATTGTCCAGTTTTTATAAGCGTCAGTAACAACGCTGTCAACCGGCAGATAAATTTTGTCTCCGGCGACAGCTAAGCATTTTTTTGCAAACTCTAACTGGTCGGCTTCGTGGGGTGAAATACCAATTGAATATCCTTGGGCAAGTTGGAAAGTGTACGCCATCGCGCCACCAATTAAAACTTTGTCGCATTTTTCAAGTAGTGTTTCGATTACTTTAATTTTATCGCTTACTTTAAAACCACCGATTACGGCAACATATGGTCGGTCTTTGTCACTGACATGGACAACACGACTCAAGGCATCAATTTCTTTTTTCACTAAAAAACCAACAGCAACTTGTTTGCCTTGTGCTTTAAGTAGTTCCGGGACACCATACGTTGACGCGTGGGCGCGGTGGCTACTGCCAAAAGCATCATTAATATAAACATCTGCGAAACTCGCCCATTTTGCGGCTAGTTCCGGGTCATTACTTGCTTCCCCTTGTTCATAACGTGTGTTCTGTAATAATAAAATTTGCCCAGCTTTAAGTGCGGCGACTTTTGCGTTGACACTTGGGCCGCTTGTTTCGTTACTAAAACTTACGACGTCTTTACCATAAATTTCCGCAAGCCGTCCAAATACGATTTGCATGTTGTTTTTTGCTTTCATCGCAGCAACCTCGTCGCTACTCTTTTTATGGTTTACTTTACCTAAGTGCGAAAAAAGTACAACACGTGCACCTTTTTCTAAAGCGTAATTGATTGTTGGTAGTGCGGCCATAATGCGGTTATCATCATTAATAACACCGCTACTAAAAGGCACGTTAAAGTCACAACGAATTAAAACGGCCTTGTTCTTTAATTGTACATTTTCAATACTTCGCATTGTTCCTCCTAGCGATAAAAAAGCGCCCGAAGGCGCTTTGATTTCTATTTTGTGCTAATTATTTAACACCATGAAGACTGGCAAGCTTGCGCGCTAAACGAATATATTGCGCAACGTAGCCGTATTCATTATCGTACCATGATGCAACTTTAACGATTTGACCGTCGTCGCTATTTAGTACTTTCGTTTGTGTCGCATCAAAAATTGATCCGGCACTGTGACCAATAACGTCAGTGCTGACGATTTCGTCTTCAGTGTAAACTAAGACGTCTTTAAGTGCGCCTGCTGCTGCTTCTTTCATTGCTGTGTGAATGTCATCAACTGTAACTTTTTTGTCTAAGACAAGGTTTAAGTCGACGAGTGAACCAGTTAAAACAGGAACACGAAGTGCACCACCATCAAGTTTGCCATTTAGTTCAGGAATAACTTTTCCAATTGCTTTCGCGGCACCGGTTGATGACGGGACGATGTTTTGCGCACCTGCACGACCACGACGGAAGTTAGCTTTTGGTAAGTCTAAAATCGTTTGATCGTTTGTGTATGCGTGAACGGTTGTCATAAATCCGTGTTTAATCCCAAATTTGTCGTTAAGTACTTTAACAACAGGGGCTAAACAATTTGTAGTACAACTTGCGCCACTTACAACGGTCATGTCTTTTGTAAGACCGTCACAGTTAACGCCATAGACGAACATTGGTGTTTCGCTGTCTGCTGGTGCACTAATAATGACACCTTTGACACCTGGGTCTAAATGAACACTTGCGTCTTTTTTACCGCGGAAGCGGCCTGTGCTTTCTAAAACGATATCTGTGCCGTATAAACTCCAGTCGATTTTTGTTGGGTCTGGTTGGCTAAGCACAGGAATTTCACGACCTTTGAATACGATCGCAGTGCCATCCGCATTTACACTAATATCTTCAACGTGGAATGGTCCGTGCGCACTATCATACTTTAAGAGATAGGCTAAATTCGCAGCGTCGGTTAAATCATTAATCGCCACTACTTCCATATCGCCTTCTTCGACAATACGGCGGAATGAGAGTCGGCCAATACGTCCGAATCCATTGATTGCAACTTTAATTGACATATCTGTCCTCCTTTTTATGCGTTTTTATTATACAATAAAAAGCCGGTAAAACGCCAATGAAAACAACTGGAAAATAATGTTTTTTATGTTTTTCCTTGAATATTAGGGAAAAATATACCGATTTGTTAATATTTTATGTTTTTTTATGAATCGCGGCGGTCAACGTTTAGAAAAAGCGCGGATAAACTAACGTTTAGCGCACTTGAAATTTTGTAAAGTACGACAAGGGTTGGATTACGACGGCCGTTTTCTAAGTCACCTAAATAATTTGGATTAATATCCGCGTTAAGCGCTAAATCTAAAATACTCCAATGCCGTGCCTTACGTAACAAACGAATACGTTCACCTAATTTTTTATTAACGTTCATTTTCTTCCTTATACGGAGCGGCAAGTTCACGGATTTTAATAAGTAAGTGGTTTACATTACCTTTACTTATTGGTTTTTCGCTCTTTAGCCTTTCTGTTAACAAATCAGCAAGTTCGTTTAGCGTCGCGTCTTCATATTCTAAACGTAGCGCCATAAGTGCACCAAGCTTCACATTACCTTCAGGCTCGCTCCCGTAATATTTTTTGACAATTTTAATATTTTCAATATGTTTTTTACTACTCCGCAATGTTTTTTGATAATTTGCTTCGTCACAAATAAACATGCGGTTTGTTGTGTTTTGCATGTCGCGGTCAATGCGAATGCTTTCAAATTCAAGACTTGCATTTGCCGCACCGATAAATACGAGAAACTCAGCAATTTGGTCACTACGTTTTAAATAAACGATAAAACGGTCGCGTCGTTTACTTACTTTCGCATTAAAACGTGTTTTCGAAAACCGTTCAAGCGCATTTGTTAACCAGTTTGCGTACTTTTCATTATTTGTGACGATTTCTAAGTGATAGTTACTTGAAAGCGGACTTGTCATTGAACCACTACCTAAAAACGCACCGGTAAAATAACCCGCAAGTGTATCATCACTATAAACAATTTTTCGTGATACTGAAGTTGCGTAAAAATCAAGCATTAATTCGTCAAATACATGCGCGATATTATGTGTAAGCACAACTTTAAATTTCATTCGTTTGCCAAATTGACGATTCGTTAAATATGAAAACGTTGGTTCAACTTGAAAAAGGTCTTTAAACAATTGATACGTATATTTCGCAACTTTTGCGTTTTCTGTACTTATAATTAACTGCTCCGCGCCGTCTTTTAGTCGTAACGATCCTGCATGTTTAATAAGCGCTGCTAAAATAGCACGCTTCCGCGGCGTTGTGTATTTTAAAACATTAAACGTAATGTCTTCTTTTACACGGACTGTAAACGACGTTTTTTTCATAGTTACGCTCGTGGTTTACGCACAAAGCGGTTTGCGCTCATCGCCGCAATTGCTCCGTCGCTCGTTGCGGTTACAATTTGACGTAATACTTTTTGATTAACGTCACCAATACTAAATAAACCCGGCACTGTTGTCATCATCTCTTTGTCCGTAATTACAAATCCTTTTTCATCACGCACATCAAAGTCAGTTAAAAAATCAGTGCTTGCATCGCTACCAACGAATGGAAAGACAGCTTTTACAACTAAATTAATATCATCGCCACTCATTAAGTTTTTCAAACTTAAACTTGTGACACCGTGCGCATCACCATGGATTTCAGTTGGGACAGCATTTAGTAAAAACTCAACATTATCGTGCTCTTTTAATTCTTCAAGTAATTTTTCATCAGCGCGGAAGTTTTCCGTGCGGTGAATAACATAAAGTTTTTTAACGATTTTTGCGACAAACACTGCTTCTTCAATTGCCGCATTGCCGCCCCCAATAATCGCGATTGCATCTTCCTTATAAAGTGCCGCATCGCAAATTGCACAATAACTTACACCGCGACCTGTATATTTAACTTCACCAGGAATTTTAAGGCGCCGCTCTTGTGTGCCTGTTGCAACGATAACAGCGCGCGCATATAGTGGTGGTTCGTCGCTATGGACAGTGAAAATGTCACCTTCTTTTGTGATTTTTTGAACATCAGCGTAATCAATTTCAACGCCTAATTCGCGTAGTTGTTCAAACATTTTAAATGCAAGTTCGGGCCCGGGGACGTGTTTCTTACCGGGATAGTTATCGATTACTTGCGTAATATTCATCTTACCGCCCGGTGCACTTTTATCAACAACTTTAAACTTCGCGTTTGCTCGCGCTAAATATATTGCTGCAGTCATTCCTGCAGGACCCGCACCCACTATTACAAGTGGATGAATTTCTTTATTTCCGTTCATCTAAAACTACTACCTCCACAACATCATTTATATCATTTAGTTCGTAATCAACCGTTAAATCAAGCGCAAAACGGCGCCGATACGGCAAAATAAAAGCTATTTCAACATTTGCGTCTTTCGCCGCAAGCACATCACGCCAGTTATCACCAACATACAGTGTTCGCGCTGGTTTTTCACCTAATTTTTCATAAATATGTCTAATTGCTTCACCACTTGGTTTACCTTTAAAGCCATCATTACCGGCAACAATTAGTTCAAAGTACTGCGCTAAAGCAAACTTTTTAACGATTAAGTCTGTGCTTTTTCGGTGGCGACTCGTAAAAATTGCTAAACGTACATCGTTTTTCTTCAACGTTTGCAACGCTGTAATTGTTTTTTTGAACAAAGTAATATCTTTAATACTGTCTGCGGCAAGCTCATAATATTTAGCAATTACTTCACTTACATCAGCTTCGGGAAATAGCACCGCTAATGATTCAGAAAGTGGTGGACCATTTAAATATAAATAATCATCAACTGTCACATCTTTTTTCGGTAAAAAATATTTACTTAACTCTAATCCAATTTTAACAAGCCCTAAATCGCTATCAACAAGTGTGCCGTCTAAATCAAATATAACTAAATCATATTTATTACGCATCGCTATCGCTATTATCCACTACTACTGCTTTTTTCTTATCTAACACGTGGCGAATTACGTGGTTACCAACAATTGCTATAATACCGACAACTAATAAAATAAGTGCATTGTACTCTGACCACTTCCCACCTTGGCCCATATTGAAACTTGGATCACGCAGCGGCTCCATTACAAAGCGTACTGCACCGTACCACACTAAATACATAAACGCTAAATCAAGCGGCTTCCGGTATTTCTTAAGCCCAACACCAACACCGTAACGAATGACAAAGTAACCTGTGAGATTTAGGAGCATTTCATATAAAAAGAATGGTTGACGGAATGCACCGCCAATTAACATGTTTTCTTTAATAAATGCCGGTATAAACCAGTAATTACTAATATTTGCAATTTCTAAGCCATACACTTCTTGGTTTGTAAAGTTACCGAAGCGACCGATTGCTTGCGCAATTAAAATCGTTGGCACAATGACGTCAGCGGCAAAAAAGACATCATATTCTTTACGAAATTTTAAGAAAAAGAGGACGCCGACAATAATCCCAAACATCGCTCCGCCCATAATTGCAAGACCGCCATCACGGAAATTAATCATCGCTTCAAAGTCACCTTGGAACTTGTGCCATTCACCAACGACGTACCAAATGCGTGCGCCAATAATGCCAGCGGGGAACGCAACGTAGAAAACGTTTTCTAAAATACCGTGTTTTCCATATTTTTTATAAAACTCGTGATCGCTAAGGGCAAGCACTAAAAGCGCACCTGACAAAATAAAGAGTGCGTAAAAATGCACAACTGGATCAGCACTATTAAACGGTATACCTTTCGGCAGCGGGAAACTAAGCACACCACCATACGTTAAGCCATCAAGCAATACAACCGCAAATATAATCGATAGCACTGCACTTACAACAGTAACAATTTTTGTGCGACCAACCCACACTTTATCAACATTATATTTGTAATAATGCAAAAAGAAAGCGGCTAAAAACGTAAATAAACTTAGGCTAAAAAAGAGCGCGCCAAGTTCAATCATAAACTTTGAGCCTAATGTCCCTGCTTGAAGTGCAAGCGGTAAAAAGAGGAGCATAAAAGTAACGCTACCAGCGGCAATACCACCAGGGATTAAAAGGTTTTTACCTTTAAAAAGCGTTGTTGCGTCTTTCTCTTCTTTAATAAATGTTCGAATTGTTAAAAGCGTATAGACAATTGCGCCTAACGTAAGCGCACCAAATACGATGTACATTGCTAAATATTCCATAAATTACTCCTTTTATGTGCTTATTATACTAAATAACGCTTTAAAAAAGCGCCTGTATGCGATTGGGTATTTTGACTTACTTGCTCCGGTGTACCCGTTGCGACTAGTTTACCACCGCGATTACCGCCTTCTGGCCCTAAATCAATAATGTAATCAGCGACTTTTATAATATCTAAATTGTGTTCAATCACAACGGCAGTGTCACCGTTACTTACGATCGCTTGTAGCGCTAAAATTAGCCGCGCAACGTCATCAGTGTGGAGTCCCGTTGTTGGTTCATCAAGCAAATAAAGTGTTTTGCCTGTTGGCCGCTTTTGCAGTTCAAACGCAAGTTTTAACCGCTGCGCTTCGCCACCACTAAGTTCAGGCGCGGGTTGACCAAGCTTAATATAACCAAGACCAATATCAAAAAGTGTTTGTAACCGGCGCACAATATTTGGACGATTTTCGAAAAACTGGAGTGCTTCTTCGACGGTCATATTTAAGACATCAACAATGTTTTTGCCGCGATATTGTACGCTAAGTGTATCTTCGTTATAACGTTTACCGTCACAAATTTCACATTTTACGTAAACGTCAGGTAAAAAATTCATCGGAATCCGTGTCACACCCGCACCTTCACAATGTTCACAGCGGCCACCGCGTGTATTAAAAGAAAACTGTCCTTTCGTAAACCCACGAGTGCGCGCTTCAATTGTCGAAGCATATAAATCACGGATGTCATCAAACACTTTTGTGTATGTTGCCGGGTTGCTGCGTGGTGTGCGGCCAATTGGATCTTGCGAAATGTTAATTACTTTATCAATATGTTCAAAACCATTAATTTTCGTGTGTTTACCTGGATACGTTTCCGCTTTACGTAAATACCGATCCGCGGCTTTAAAAAGTACTTCTTCGACTAAACTACTTTTACCGCTGCCACTTACGCCTGTAACAAGTGTTAATGTGTTAAGCGGAATTTTAACATCAATATTTTTTAAATTGTTCTCGGCCGCGCCAATTATTTCTAAAAATAGCCCGTTGCCCGGCATTCGTCGTGGGGGCAGGGGGATTTTTTTACGACCGGCTAAATAGTCACCGGTAATTGAGTTTTTATTATTAATGATGTTTTGAACCGAGCCAGTTTCGACGATTTCACCACCGTGAATACCTGCGCCTGGACCAATATCGACGATATAATCCGCACTACGAATCGTATCTTCATCGTGTTCAACAACAATTAATGTATTACCTAAATCAACCATATCTTTAAGCGCGTGAATTAAGCGATCATTGTCACGTTGATGGAGACCAATGCTTGGTTCGTCAAGCACATAAAGCACACCGGTAAGTTTAGAACCGATTTGTGTTGCAAGCCGGATGCGTTGTGCTTCACCGCCGGAAAGCGACTTTGAAGATCGCGCAAGCGTTAAGTAATCAAGTCCCACTTTATTTAAGAACGTAAGCCGGTGATCGATTTCATTAAGCACTAGTTCACTAATCGTTAATTCTGTTGGTGTTAAAACGTTGCTTCGCGTTGTTTGTAAAAACTCTTGTAATTCACCAATTTGCTTAACCGTCGCGTCGTAAATTGTTGTGTTGCTTATTTTCACACTAAGCGCAGCGTCATTTAGTCGTTTACCACCACACGTTGTACACGTCGTGTCGCGCATAAACTTTTCGTAATACACACGCATTTGTTCACTACTTGTTTCTTCGTATAATCGTTCAATTTTTGTCTTAATTCCTTCAATAAAACCACGGCGATGCATTAAATTATTGTTAACTGATTTAATCACGTATTCATGTTCCTTGGGTGAGCCAAAAAGAACGATGTCCCGTTGTTCTTTCGTTAAATCGGCAAACGGGACGTGCATTGGTACTTTATAAAGTTCACAAAGCAATGCAAATTCTTGCCATTCAATGTTTTTTGTTCCGACAACATTTTTGTAATACTCGACTGCGCCTTCCGCTAAACTTAAGTGGTCGTGGGGTACAAGAATGGAAACATCAACTTCGCGTTTAATGCCAAGTCCACGGCAATCAGGACAAAAACCCATCGGTGCGTTAAATGAAAAGAGTCGTGGTTCAAGTTTAGGCACACTAAAGCCGCATATATCACACGCATTATGGGCACTATAAAGCTTTTCGGCGTCATTATATAAAACGGTAACGTAACCATGCGCGTAATCAAGTGCGGTTTTAATCGCTTCAAAAATGCGTGATTTATTTTCTTGTTTAAGTGTTAGGCGTGTAATAACTAAGTCAATATCGTGGCGATTGTTGCGCGGAAGCGGCGCAACTTCTTCAATCAGTGAAATAACACCGTTTACCCGGACACGCAGGAAACCTTCTTTTTGCATTTTACTTAGTGTTTCGCTGTGTGTGCCTTTTTCCGCCCGCACAATTGGTGCTAAAACTTGAATACGCGTATTTTCTTTTTGTTCGAATACTTTTTGAAGTATTTGTTCAGGAGAAAACGCAACGATTGGTTTATTGTGCGTTGGACAGTATGGTACACCAATGCGGGCATATAATAACCGTAAATAGTCGTATATCTCAGTAATTGTGCCAACCGTAGAACGTGGGTTGTTACTCGTACTTTTTTGTTCAATGCTAATTGCGGGTGAAAGCCCTTCAATTGAATCGACATCGGGTTTATTCATATTCCCTAAAAATTGACGCGCATAGCTACTTAAACTTTCGACGTAACGCCGTTGTCCTTCTTGATAAATTGTTTCAAGCGCGAGCGTACTTTTGCCGCTACCAGAAAGTCCCGTAAACACGACAAGTTTATTTTTGGGGATTGTGACGCTGATGTTTTTTAAGTTGTTGTCTCTAGCGCCTTTAATAATAATGTTGTCTTTTTGTGCCATCATTACATTTTACAATATTACGCCACTTTTTCTTTAGAAAACGCTATGAATGTTATTAGTTACTGTTTTTTGTTAGATGACATACTTATCTTTACAAATAAAGATTAGGAAACTTTTAAATTT
>CAZWRR010000029.1:2189-10417 GCA_964635805.1 uncultured Staphylococcaceae bacterium | reverse complement strand
TTTTCAAGCACTTCGTTTACAATGAAGGCGGAGGACATAATTATGAAAAAGTTAAATGTCTTAAAAAAATTAAGTTTAGTCGTGCTCGTCCCGTTTTTAGCCGGATGCGCACTTGTTGATAATATTATTGCAAACATCGCCCTTAACATGATGTTTGGCACCGAATTTATTGTCAATAAAATAAATATCCAAAACCCCGAGATGGCGCCGCTTGATGAATTACCGACAAGTGCAAGCAAACGGTTAAGCGTAACGTACGGCCTTGATGTACTTGCGTTCCCCAAAGCTGTTGAAATCGAACAATTTCAAAATTTCCCGGTAAGCTTCTCCTACGAATTTAGTGAACCGGACGTGCGCGATCTTTTCTTTGAAACAACACTTGAAGAAGGGGGCGACGGACTAAATGCAAGTTTAACTGCCTTTTATCCGCTTGGCAGTCTTGACAAACCGGCAACTGGTAGCAATATTGATGATATTCAAGATTTCGTAAGTTTGGAAAATTTACTAATTGATTTACCAAAAGAACCTGACGTTGACTTTACTGTTAAAGTAACGGGCAAAGTTAAAGAAAAAACAAAAAGCGAAACGTACTACTTTAAACTTACAACCGACGGGCTTCCGACACTTGAAATACCGGACGAAGAAAACTTTGACGCTGATTACTTAATTTACGTTGAAAAAGGCGAAACAGAGAGCACCAGCACATTTAGCATAAGTAAAGAAGACTTAATTGCGGGTGCAGACTTACCGCTTCAAGTTGCGTATATTAACTTTGAAGATATGACTGACACAACTGTTGTCACGTATGAACTTGAAGTTGTGACCGACTTAAGTGGCTATGACGTAACACTACCTTCAACTTATGTTGAAGAACTAACTATTAACCAAACACTAAGCGATTACCCGCTTACAATTAAAAAGGTTGACGCAACCACCGGAATTGACGTTGAAATTAAAGTCACAATTACCGCAGTTTAACCGTTTATTACTTCTTGGAGTTATTTTTTACCGATATGTTAAAATAGTTTTATAACTTTTTCAACGAGGTAAACATGAAAAAAGAAAAAACACTAGGGCGTAAATTAGCCTTTGCCTCCGCTGATATATTCGGCGGCGGCGCTTTTAATATTGTCAACTTTTTGTATCCGGGTTTCCTTGCACTTGTGCTTGGTCTTGCCCCGATTCACGCAAGCTTAGTTTTGCTCTTATCAAAACTTTGGGACGCAAGTATCGATCCCTTTATCGGCTTCTTAAGTGATAAAACGGATTCACGCTTCGGCAAACGGCGCTTTTACTTAGTTGTCGTTGGTCCGTTTGTCTTACTTAGCTTCTTCCTCCTTTTCTTCCCCGGCTACCAAAGCATTAATGCAATGTGGCTGCGGGTACTTGCTGTTACCGTTAGTTACTTAGTATTTACCGGCGTGCAAAGCTTAGTGATGATTCCTTACTACTCACTTGGCAGCGAAATCGCGAGCGACTACCAAGAGCGCGCTAGTTACAACAGTGTGCGACTTGGCTTTAGTATATTCGCAAGTATTTTATGTGTTGCGCTTCCAGGCTTTATCGTTAACAACATTTTCGCTGCTGACCGAAACTTAGGCTATATCGTCATGTCACTAAGTTTTGGCTTACTGTTCGTTATTTCGATTTTAATTACCGGCTTTTTTGCCCGTGAAGAAATCGTCACCCCACCAACAAAAGAAAAACTTAAACTTAAAGGAATGGCGCGTCCACTTAAAATTAAAGCGTTCCGTCAACATTTACTGATGCATTTAATGGTGCAGATTTCGATGGCCGTCATGAGTGCAATTTTCTTTTTCTATACGGACTTCCATTTAAATAAAGATGCGTATCAACACGCGATTGATAATAACTTAGGCGCACCGGTCACTGGCCTTATTGCCGCCGCACTACTTTTTGGGATGCAAATCGTTGCGCTCCCTGTGTATTTAAAAATGATTGAAAAACGTGGCAAAATGTTTACGTACCGCTTCGGTAGTTACATTTGGATACTCGGCGGGATTGTCATTTTCTTATTACCCGCGAATTCGCCACCATACTTTTTCTATATAATCGCTGCGCTTATCGGCTTCGGCATTAGTGCACCCGGACTTATTCCCCACACAACGCTTGGCGACGTGATTGACGTTGGTGAACTAGAAATGGGCGAGCGACTTGACGGACAAATGGGTGGCTTTGCAAACTTCATGGTTCAACTCGGCCAAGGGTTAGGGCTTGGGTTTATGATGCTCATCCTCCACTTTGCGAATTTTAGAGAAAAAACTGATCCTGATATTGAAATTTCATGGCAACCAGACAGTGCGATTTTAGCAATCCGTCTTATTATGCTTTTAACGCCAATTATTTTCTTAACGATTGGGATATTAACGAGTTTTAAATATAAAATTGACGCGAAAACACAGCGCGAAATCCGTACACAAATTGACGCACGTAATAGCGCAAATAATGCTGACGCTTAAACAACAATAATGACAAAGCCGAAAGCAATACTTTATTACCCGGTTGCCTTATTTTTAAAGTTTTTTAGTTTTCTAAAAGGCCACAGAATTACAAAAAAAGTTAAAATAAAAGGACCGGCAATTACACTTAGTAATCACACGTCTTTTTACGATTTTCTGTACACAATGAGCGCACTTTTCCCGCGGCGACCAAACTTTATTGCGGCAAAAAAATTCTTTTATGAAAAGCCGCTTGGTCCAATTTTACGCCGCGCCCATGCGATTCCGAAAGCGCTCCTTGAACCCGACTTAACGGCGACGCGCATGAGTCTTAAAACGCTTAAAAATAACGGCATTCTTGCGCTTTTCCCCGAAGGACAAATAACACTAAGCGGTGAATTTTTAACACCGGCTTTTAGTATTGCTAAGCTCATTAAAAAAGCGGCCGTCCCCCTTTACGTCATTAAACACTACAACGCGTATTTAGTAAATCCGCCGTGGAATAAAGTAACGTATAAAGGACGGATAAATACGGAAATGAGTTTGTTGTTAGCGCCTGAACAAATTAAAGCGTTAAGTGAGCAAGACATTTACGACAAAGTGTATGATGCCTTGCATCATAATCCGTTTGTGTATAACAAAGAAGCAAAGTACACTTACAAACAAGCACCGCTGACCGATATTGATTTAATTCTTTATGAATGTCCAGCGTGCAAAGGTGAAACACTAACGTACAAGCATAATGATATATATTGTACGTCGTGCAGTTATCGCCGTACACGTGACGCGTATTGGCAGTTTGGCGACACAAACTTTTATGAGCTTTATTTAAGTCAAGAAGCAACGATGGCGCACAAAATCAAAACTGATCCAATGTATGCAATAAGTGCTTACGTTACAGTTGAAGGATTCCGCGACAAACAAATTACAACTGTCGGTCACGGCACGTTTAGTATTAACCACGAAGGTTATACGTTTAGTGGTGAAATTGATGGCGAACCCGCACTTCGTACTTTTAAAATTGAACACGTCGCAAGTTTGCCAAGTGACACGGGCATTAATGTGCAAATATATGAAAACGGGGAGCTGTATCAGTTCGTGTTTAGCGATCCGTTTCTCCCCGTTAAGTTTCGCATGTATAGCGAAATAATTTATCGCTTAAATATTAATTAAGTCGTTTACGTTTATAAAATAATAATGCGCTTAACCCAAGCAAGAGTGCGCCGCTGATAAGCGTTGTTTCAACGCCACCACGGCATCCGCGTTTTGGAGCGTCAATTTCACTTGTTGGCTCACTACTTACGGGGGGTTCTTCGCTTATTGGTGGTTCTTCACCCGGGTCACCAATACTCACGCCTTCACCACTATAATTTGGATCATACGCAGCGCGTGCCCATTCGGGGTGATCGATATATGGATTACGATTAAGCTGATAGTTATAATAGAGCAAGTTATTTCGACGAATTTCGTATTCACTTACCGGGTCTTGTTCGTTCCAATCAAGGAGCGTTTTTAAAATACCCGCTTTCCCGCTTTGCGTTGCACTTGATTTACTTGAGCCAACGCTTTCATCGACTAATTCAAGGTGAGGGTAAATTGAGCTTTTGTGTTCAATATAGCGCGTCGCCATGTAAAACATTGCCCGGGCAATATCGCCTTTGTATTCGTCGAGCGGTTCAAATACTTTATTAGTTCCTTCAAGCGCTCGATTGTAGCCGTTACGACCGACGGATGTTACTTCATCGTCACCAATTACATCGGCAATGCTTGATGTTGGAATGCCGAAATTGTAATTACTGTGCCCCGCCTGATTGCCCCTAATATCGCTTGGCCAAAGTGCATGAAAATCGCCACCAGCGCCAAATCCACGGCCAAAATCACCTAAACTTTGCGCCCAAATATGTTCCCGGTCAAAACTCACGCGACCTGGAATTGCGGGATCGTAAAACAAATGCGCTGTTTCAACGTCGTTATTGTAAGCAGCGTAAAGCTTATAAATATACGGCATATCCGTGTTGTAATTAAAGTTTGATAATTCATTTTCATTAAGCGGACTAAGTGTCCAGTTACGGTCAATTATTTTAAAAACAAGCCGGTGATTGTTGTTACCTGATGTACTATTATAATCGTATTCACGGTGATCGGTAATGACAGCGTTTAAGCTTTCGCGAAGCGCGGCCCCGCTTGCACGAACAATCGACCCTTTACTCGTGTAGTAATCTTCCATTTCTTCGCTACTCATCACTGACATATCAATTACGTTTGGCATCATCGGTGGTGCGGCCTTAGCCGGCATTTTAATTTCACTGCGCGCAAAAGCGTTTAAACTTAGCAATGAAAACAAAAACAAAGTTGTTACTTTAATTTTATTCATAATGTATACCTCTTCTTTTTAGTTTAACAAAAAAGAACGGACTTGCCGCTCTTTAAGAAAATTTAATTTGTTTGTTGTTTTTGGAGTAAACCGTATCCGGCAAGTGTTAAGACGAGGAGGAAGACGATTAGTGTGTAGCCCATTTCCGGGGCAACAAGCATGTTAACCGGTGTTTCGCCTACTTCTTCACTTACGTCTTCATACGGATGCGTGTCGCCGTGATGGGTCGCCCATGCTTCATAACGCGCGCGTCCACTAGGCATAATCCCGTAATTTCCTGTTTGGAAGTACGTTATTTGTCCTTCTTCGATAAGTTCAAGCCCTGTTGCAACTTCTTCATATTTGTCTTCACTTAGTTTTAACACAAGTTCTTTTGCTTCCGCGTAACGTGTTTCACATTGATCTGGTGTATCGCCAACAAGAATCTTTTCGGCAACGCTTAGCGCACTATTCATTGGATCGGGGGCTGCGGTTATAAAGTCAGTACTGTTGTTTCGATTATTAACTGGGCCGTCATTTTTAAATTCACGTTGGTAAGAAAGTGTGTTATTTGCGCCTGTTTTCTTCGTTCCTAGTGCTTTATCAGCACTACCACCACCAAGAAAGTCGATTAAATCAGCATCTTCATCTAAGTATTCAAATTTTTCATCATCAAATTGCGCTGTTTTGTTTAACAATGCAATTTTCATATCCGTAGCAGACATTCCGTGTGCGCCACCAACATTGACCCAAAAATCATGTAAGGGCATGGGAACACCGCTATCAGGATTGTTTTTTGTGAATAAATGAATTAGATAAAAGCTATCGGGCTCAATTATTCCATCAAGTCGCATTTGTTTATAACTGTTACTTTTAGCTGGTGAGTATTGGACAGACTTTCCGGCTAAAGTAATTGGTTCATCGCTAGCGTTATAGATTTCTACATAGTCATTTATGAACGGGGCATTTGAATTACCCCCACCACCATAAACTTCACTAATCATTAACGCATCACGAAGTTCTATTTCTTTTACATTAATTACAAAATCAGCGGTTTTTGTTTGGTTAATGGCTACATCTGGGTCAATTCGAAACGATTGGTGCGTGTATGAAATTGTCACTGTGTGTTCACCCTCATCTGCCAAAAGATTACCCGCTTGAATTGTACTATCATAAGTACGAATGATTTTCGAACTGCCATCACTATAGTGCGCGCGGACACTTAGTCCGGCAAGTGACATAAGTTCTTTTTTGAAGTATGTTTTTTTAACCGCACTAGTATCAACGGTTAAATCAACTAAGTCTAAAGCACGGAATGGGTCACTATTTGTACCAACAGATGAAGTTTCCGCGGTTGTTTGTGCGCCAGGTCCACTGTAAGTTGTGTCATAGGCAATACGTGCCCATTCGGGATGATCAATAAACGGATTGCGGTTTTTTTGGTAATTGTTATAAAGCAAGTTATTACGATGAATTTCAAATTCACTCACCGGATCTTGTTCATGCCACTCTAAAAGTGTTGCAAGATCACCCGCTAATCCGGCCTGTGTTGGTGAAGCAACTACAGGGTCAGGCGAACCATTAACTAACGAAAGTTTTGGCCGCTCTGCATCTTCCCACAAGTAATAGCGCGCCGGCATGTAAAACATTGCCCGTGCAACATCACCTTTAAATTCATCAAGTGGTTCAAACACTTTATGTTCAAAACCAGTTATTTTACCGCTCCATCCCGAAATTGTTGACTTATCATTTTTGTACGCTTTACGGTCAATTGTTGGTTCTGCAAAGTTATAGTTACTATGGGCTGATTGATTACCTTTGCGGTCACTTGGCCACAGTGCGTGTAAGTCACTACCCGCACCACGAGAACGGCCGAACCCACCCATACTTTGCGCCCAAATATGTTCTTTATCAAAACTTACTTTTGGCGCGTCTTCATTTTTATAAAGATCGGCGGTGTTTGCGTCATTATTATAATCAGCATAAAGCTTTACTAAATACGGATTTTCTTCTTCACCATAATCAAAAGCACTCAAATCAACATTATTACTTAATTCCCAATCGCGGTCAGTTATTTTGTAAACCGGACCAAGTGTGTCGTAGTTGTACTCTTCGTGGTCTTTAATTATGTTATGGAGCACAGCGAGTAATTCATCACCGCTTTTACCATTAACATCCTTTGTATCATCGACGTCTTGATAATACGCATTAACTTCAGCATCAGTTAAATCACGATCGTTAATTTCCGTTGGCATACCACCTGACGTGTATGCTTGTGTTGCAACGATTTGTTTTTTTGCAAGGCCGCTGCCAAAAAGCAGTGTCCCACCAAGTACTAATAAACTTAATTTTTTGTTCATAATCTTTACTCAACTTTCAGTTGTTACTAAAATAGATAGCAAATTATTATAATACATTTTTCTCTGTTTTACGTATAAAAGTGGCTAAATAGCGAAAAATTACCGATATTTAGTTCGTTATCCCAAAAAGCGAATATTGTCGTATTAATAAAACGTCATTATTGCCGCAGCAGCTTCTTGCTTTTTAAGTGCGCCTAATCCACGCGCATACGCACGAATAAAATAAAATTTTATTAAAACGATTGCAAAATGTAACCGCTTTTATGGTATTATATATTTAATAAAGGAGAACAGCCTATGTCAAAAGTTAAACTGCATAGCATTTACAAACGCTATGAAGGTAACGACAATTTTAGCGTTACCGATTTTACCCTTGATATTAAAGAAAAGGAGTTCATTGTTTTCGTTGGTCCTTCTGGTTGCGGGAAATCAACAACACTACGGATGGTCGCTGGTTTAGAAGACATTACAAAAGGTGATCTTTACATCGACAACGTACGTGTTAACGATCTTGCCCCCAAAGATCGCGGAATTGCGATGGTGTTCCAAAGTTACGCACTTTATCCGCATATGAGTGTCTACGATAATATGGCATTTAGTTTACGGATTAAGCGGTTTCCAAAAGAAGAAATTGATCGCCGCGTCCGTGAAGCAGCGAAAATTTTAGAAATTGACCATTATTTAGAACGCAAACCGCGCGCACTTAGTGGTGGTGAACGCCAACGGGTCGCGTTAGGACGTGCAATTGTACGCCAAACGGAAGTCGTCTTAATGGACGAACCGCTTAGTAACCTTGACGCCAAACTTCGTGTGCAAATGCGGAGTGAAATTATTCGGCTCCATAATCAACTTGGCAGCACGACAATCTACGTCACGCACGACCAAACTGAAGCAATGACAATGGCGGACCGGATCGTTGTCATGAAAGATGGCTACATTATGCAGGTTGATTCACCAATTGACGTCTATCACCGTCCCAACAGCTTGTTTGTCGCGAGTTTTATCGGTTCACCACCGATGAATTTCCTCGATGTTAAAGTGACAAAAGATGCACTT
>CAZWRR010000029.1:0-2089 GCA_964635805.1 uncultured Staphylococcaceae bacterium | reverse complement strand
CTTGTCCACCCTGATCATCGTTTAGATCTTGGCCATACACTTAAACTTGCGCTTGACTTAGACAAAGTCCACTTCTTTAATGTTGATGATGCAAGTGAACTAGAAAACATTCACCCATCATTACAAAATAAACGTCTTTAATAATTAGCGGCATTTTATGCTGTTATTAAATAAATAATAAACAAAATTATACTGGAGTTAATATCGTCTTGATTTAACACCAAAAAAGGAAAGGAGAATAATTTATGTTTAGACAAAAGAAAAGTCTTGTTTTGTTTCTCGCCATTGGCGCACTTGTCGGCTGTGGTGGGAACAATGATTCAGGCACGATTCGTTTAAAAGTTTGGGGCCCAATCGCCGAAAAACCAATTTACGAAAAATTAGCAGCTGAATTCATTGAAGCAAACAAAGAACAAGCAAAAATCGCGATCCAGTACGGACGCGTTGAAGAAAGTGAAGCTGCCACTGTTGCATTAGGCGACATTGACCAAGCTGGTGACGTCTTTATGTTTGCGGATGACCAACTTGGCAAACTCGTTAAAAAAGGTGCGCTTGCAAAACTTACAACAAGTGCGAAAAATCGTCTTATCGAACGCGACGTTGCTGACGCGGTTGATAATGCAACGTATGAAGGTGACGTTTATGGTTACCCTGTTTCTAATGATAACGGCTACTTCCTTTACTACAATAACAACGAGTTAACGAGTGAAGACGTCTTAACGTTAGAAGGTATTCTTGCCAAAACAACCGATAAGAAAAAACTCTTAATTAATATGGGCGATGGCTACTTTGCACTTTCCGGCGTCCTCCATACACACGAATTAGGCTATAACTACGATACGGACAAACACACAACAACGATTGGTGATGCCGCTTCGATTAGCCAATTAGCTGGTTTATCATCATTACTTTTTGAAAACACGCATTTACTTAGCGCGAGTTTAGACGACCAATTAGCGGAAATGGGTAAAGGCGGAATTATCGCTGCTGTTTCTGGTAACTGGAACTATGCTGAACTTAAAAAAGAAATGGGTGACAAACTTAGTGCGACAAAACTCCCAACTTACAAAAACGACAAAGGCGAAGCGATCCAAATGGGTTCATTTGCCGGTTCAAAACTTGTTGGTGTTAAGTCAACAATTTCCGATGATGACACTGCACGCTGGGCATTCGCATTTGCCGAATACATTACAAACGAAGCCGCACAACGTCATCGTCTTCTCGAATTAGGTAAAGGACCAAGTAACAAAGTACTTAATGCTGACGAAGAATTGCTTGCAGACGAATTAGGTTTAAAAGCATTACAAATGCAAAAACCATATAGTATTTCACAAGCAAAGAGTGTTGGTCCTGATTATTGGGAAGCAGCCAGCTTAGTCGGTGAATTTATTATTAAAGGTCAAGCTTCACCAACTTCACCTGCAACATTAGAAGCTGTTCTTGACAGCTTTGTCGCAACAATTACTGGTACAAGTAGCTAATAACTTTACGAAGGAAGCAGGGGCAACCTTGCTTCCTTAGTTTTTAAAATAATTACGAAATGGAGTCTTGCTATGGATAAAGAAACGATTGAAAAAACAAAGCCAATTCCGCTTTATAAATGGATTTTTATTGCAATTGGTGACTTTTTTATTAAATTTGGAAAGTTTTTACTTGATATTGTTTTGCTAGTTGGCAAGTCCATTCTTAACATTTTTATCGGTGCATATAAAGGCGTGATTTGGCTTGGTAAAACAATTTATCAGTTTAGTATTAATACGTATCGCCGTTTTATTGATGGTGGGTGGCGCACAAAAGTAAGTCACTTCTTTATGGGCATTGGCCACTTCTTTATGGAGCGACCGCTGAAAGCAATACTTTATTTAGTTGCGCAAATTGGTTACTTCGTCTATATGTTTCTCCCCAAAGGCGGCTTTTACTGGCTCAGTAAATTCCGCACACTTGGTGACGTTGCGACGGAAACAGTCGAGTACTGTCGCGAATTTCTCCCCGCTGGTGCTGTTTGTCATCCAGATGACTTAGCGACACGAACAATTGTTATTGATAACTCAATGTTAATTATGATTTTCGCAGTTGCGACAATTTTACT
>CAZWRR010000028.1:0-10824 GCA_964635805.1 uncultured Staphylococcaceae bacterium | reverse complement strand
CATTAACGTGCACAACTTTTAAGTAATCAATGCCGATGATCCGGTCGAATTCATTAATTAAATGATCGACATCGCTTACATCATACCCCGCATCGTTAACGTGGCAAGTATCAAGACACACACCAATTTGTGCTTTGTTATTTACCCCATCAATTAAATATTTTAATTGTTCAAATGTTGTCCCTAGTTCACTTCCCTTGCCTGCCATTGTTTCAAGGGCGATGACAGTGCCGCTTGTATCTTTATCAAGCACTTCGTTAAGTCCTTTAATAATTGTTGCCAAACCAATTTCTTCGCCAGCGCCAACGTGGGCACCAGGATGGAGCACAACCGTTTTAATACCTAAATCCGCGACACGGTGAAGTTCTTCTGCTAAAAAGCTTACAGCAAGCTCATATGTTGAGCTTTTAATACTATTTCCTAAGTTAATAATGTAAGGTGCGTGGGCAATTACGTGATTTATATTAATCCCCGCTTCTTTCATCGCCGCTAGTCCTTCGCTAATTTTAAATTCACTAGTTGCGATACGGCGTGTTGTTTGTGGCGCACCGGTGTAAATCATAAAGGTATTCGCACCATAACTTACTGCCTCAGCAACAGCACCGAGCAAATAATCAGGTGCTTTCATGCCGACATGACTACCAATAATTAATTTTTCCATTGTTTTTACCTACTTTCGTCGTTTATTACTACTTTTTTTATGTTTGCGGGCAACGCGATCGATAATTGCTTTACGTTTTTGTTTGTACCCCGGTTTTACTTTTTTCGGGGCACGACGGTTCGCCGCCTTATGAATTTTAACTTCTAAGTCAGTGGTCGCGCGTTTATGTTTGACGAATTCATCGGGTTGTGCACTTTCTTTAAAACTGCCATCACGATACTGCATATAGTTAAAAGCAACGTCTTCACGCAGTTTTTTCACAACGTTCTCATCATCACGATTATAAAAGCTAAACGCATTACCTTTTGCATCAAATCGACCAGTTCGTCCAGCCCGATGGAAATAAAATGATAAGTCCCGCGGGAAATTGACGTTTAGCACATCACTGACATTATTAATATCAATGCCACGCGCAGCAATGTCGCTTGCGACAATGACACTAAATTCATCGTTTTTAATACGACGCATCATTGTTTTACGTGTGCGGGCATCAAGACCACCGCTAATAATTGCAGCCTTAACGCTATTTGCGTTTAAATACTCATACAGTTCACCAACTTCTTTCGTTGTTGAGCAAAATATAAGTAATAAATACGGTGTTCTTTCTTTTATAAATGCTAATGTTGCAGCATGACGGTCTTGGTGGGCTACATCAATTAAGTAATGCGTAACGTTGTATGCGGGAGTGATTTCTTCATCAACTGTGATGATTTCGGTAATATCCGCATACATTCGCATTAAATCACGCACAAGTTGCGGAATTGTTGCACTGTAAAGTTGGGCTGTTCCCGGTTGAAAATACTGGAGTATTTCGTTTGTAATCCCCAGAAAGCCTGAGTCAAGGAGCATATCAGCTTCGTCAATAATAATCGTGTCTAAATGGCGCAAACTAATAACTGTGTCTTTTAAGGCTAAATCATGGAAACGACCAGGGGTTGCAATAATTAAGTGGGGCCGCTGTGCCATTTTACTTTGCGTGCGACTACGTTCAAGCCCGCCTGCTAGTAAAAGTAATTTAAGTGGCGGTGTGTTTTTGTTTAATTCACGTGCAAAATCATAGATTTGTTGCGCTAATTCGCGTGTAGGTACTAAAATTAAAGCGGTTTCGATTTCTTGCTTAGTTAGCCGCTCAATTAAAGGGATCAAAAAAGCATGTGTTTTACCACTTCCAGTTTTAGCTTTTACCATAAAACTTTCACCACGTAATGCCCGTGGAATAACAATTTGTTGGACGGGGCTCATCCGCACGTAATTATGTTCTTTTAAGGCAGAAACGAGTGTTTCGCTCAAGTTGTACATTGTAAAATGATAACGTTCCATTTCACCAACCTCCCTTTCTTTATACTGTTTTCTACTATTTAATTACTAATTTATAACTAATTAATAACTTTTGCGATTATTTGATGATTTCTGGTGGAAATTCATGCTTTAAAACAATAACTTCAAATGTTGGATCAATCTCAAGCAGCACTTCACGTAAATGCGGCATGAAAATGTTCTCAATCTCATGTGGTACATTTAAATAATTGTATTTCGCATTCATCACATCACGGCGAACATGATGTGGGGCATCGCCGCTTATGTAAATATCGTAGTCTTCTTCTTGGGCATACACCCACGAGCGCGAACCGCCACCACCGATAAGTGCGACTGTTTCAATAAATTCTTTACCGTTATGCACAAGTTCCCCATAACTTGCATCAAGTGCGACTACTGCATGCTGCGCAAACGCCTTTATTGGCATTGGTCGTAATAATTTTGCACCACGCGCCATTGGATTACCTTCAAGTGGTTTCACTTCCGTTACACCAAGCCGTGCAATTAAAGCGTCATTCATCCCGTTTGGTGCTTCGTCAAAATTAGTGTGAATAGAGTAAACCATCGTCGGTAACTGATCAAGTCGCTCAACAAACGCTTTACGCGCAGGATCACGCTTAAATACTTTCGCGCGCGTGCCATATATTAAAGGGTGGTGCGTAATAATTAAGTCCGGACGATGAGCAAGCGCTTCTTCGATAATTATTTCATCTAAATCTAAAACAAGCACGATTCGTCGTACTTTTTCTACTTTTTGCCCGGCCATATAACCAACGTAGTCGTTGTTTTTACGGGCGAGTCGCTGAGGGTAAAGTCGGCCTAGTCGTGTTAATAACGCCCTAGTATTCATCTTCTTCCCCTAAATCAATCGCATTTTCAATTTGCGCTTGCATTGCGGTAAGTTCATCGCGTTTACCTTGATCAAGTTGTTCGTTTTGTAATAGCTCTTCGTTTTTAGCGTACACTTCAGTCCATTTTGCAACAAAAGTTGGGGTCTTTTTATGTAAATTCTGTGGTCCAAACACAACTTCTACACCACAAACTGCGCAAGGTACGTTGTGGGCAACAATTATTTCATAAAATTTGCCTGCTTCTTCAACAACTTCTTCATCATATATTTGATAACCAAGAAAACTAATCATTTTCCGCACTTCACCTTCATTACCATGGGGTGCTAAAATTAGTTTTTCAACGTTATCAAGCTTATCGCTATGGGCACCAAGAATATCAATAATTAATTGGCCACCCATACCGGCAAGAACGAGTGTATTTACTTTTTCGGGAAGTTTTTCAATCCCATCACTTAAACTGACTTCGGCTTTATCACTATAATTAGCGTTTTTAAACGCTTGCATAAGTCGTTCGTATGGTTCTTTTTTGTTATCGCTTGCAAAGACGTATTCATGGCCATTTTTTAATAAATATATTGGTAAAAGGCCGTGGTCACTACCAATATCGGCGACGACATCACCTTTTTCAATAAAACTTGCTATCGTTAGTAATCGTTTGCTCTTCATTTTAGAAATGGTCCTTTAATCGTTTACTGCGAAGCGGATGACGAAGTTTTTTAATTGCCTTTGCTTCAATTTGCCGAATACGTTCACGCGTCACCCCGAAAATCTTTCCAACTTCTTCTAACGTCCGCGGTTTATCATCATCGATACCGTAACGCAGCCGTAACACGCGTTCTTCACGGGGTGTTAAGAATTCTTGGAGCATTTCCAGTAAATCTTCGCGTAACAATGTCCGCCGCACGAAATCAGTTGGTGATTCACTTTCTTTGTCTTCGACAAAATCACCTAAATGTGAATCATCTTCTTCACCAATTGGACTTTCAAGACTAACAGGTTCCATCGCAATTGCTTGAATACGACGTATTTCTTCAGGTGGGAACCGTTCGTCGTCAAGTTCAATACTAATTTCTTCTGCGGTTGCTTCACGGCCATATTCTTGCGTCAGTCGGCGTTGTGTGCGGCTAATTTTATTAATTGTTTCAACCATATGGACCGGAATACGGATCGTCCGCGCTTGGTCAGCAATTGAGCGCGAGATTGATTGTGTAATCCACCACGTTGCGTATGTTGAAAACTTCAAACCACGATTGTAGTCAAATTTATCTACCGTTTTCATTAAGCCGATGTTACCTTCTAAAATTAAATCCATAAATTGCATATTTAAATTTGTGTATTTTTTCGCGATTTTAACGACAAGTCGTAAGTTACGGTTAATTAACTCTTCGCGAGCATCTAAATCGCCTTCCTCATGGTAACGGCGTGCCAATTCAACTTCTTCGTCAGCGGTAAGTAGTTCATAACGACCGATTTCCCGCAGATAAAGCTTTACTTCATCACTAACCTTAACGTCTTGGCGCTTAATTTTCTTAATTCGCTCTTTTTCTTCAAAGTCAACTTCTTCTTCGTCTTTAAACACATCACCGAAGGCAACTTCTTCTTCAAAAGCGAATTCATCATCATCTTCGCCATCATCATCTTCATCAATGATAACGTTGACATTTTTCTTTTCGAAGAAATCCATTAATTGGTCGTAGTCATCATCTTCTAACTCAAGATGGGCAGTCATGTCGAAGATAACCGCTTGATCTAAACTATTTTGATTGTCTTTTGCATCTTTAAGTAGTTGGACTTTTAATTCATCTAGCGTTAAAAGTTCATGATCCTCATTTAATGCTTCTTCGACAACTTTTACTTTCTTTACTTTACTCATCAACTATCTCTCCTTTACTTACTTCCTCGATATTTTATTTGTAATTCGCGTTTAGCGCGTAAATATTTCTGAATAATGGGGGCGCGAGCCTCCTCGGTTAAGTTACTCGCATTTAATTCTTGAGCTTGTTTGTGCTCGAGTAGCGCTAGTTCACGTTCATAATTAATTTGCCGGAGCGCATCGTGCATAATATCCTCACTGTAATCACTTGTGGGCACATCTTCGCTTAACGACAAAACTTCTTCACTATATTGTTCTTTTTTGTTTTCGTCGCGAATCGATGCGTTAATATGCGAGAGCATTTGCGCATAGTTTACTGGTTCTTCCGTTTGCTTTTCATTTAAGTAATTCGCAATATAACGATATATTTCATCGTTAAAGAGCTTTACATGTGTGTTATAAAACGAGAGTGCTTCAGGAAACGCAAGCATTTGCAAGACGACAACACGTTCCGCAAGCATGAGTTTGCTCATTGTTTTTTTAAGTGGTAATTTTGTCCGTATGTGGTGTTCTGCTTCTTTAATCGTTTGCGCTTTGCGCCGCATTGTTGTGTACATATCGAGCAAAATTGATGCACTGAAGCCCGTAACTTCACTTAATTTATTAATATAATCGTCAACTTCGAGCCGACTTTTTAAATTAATAATCGCCGCCATCATACTTTCGACAAATGCGCGACGGCCTGCTAGTGTTTCTAAATTAGCGCTCTTTTTATAATAATTAAATAAATATTCAGTTTTATCGACGAGCATTTCGCTGTGCGCGCGGAGCGCCTCGACACCGTGCTTACTTAAAATATCATCCGGATCATCACCAACTTCACTTTGTTTGACGAGACGGTACGGTATATCAAAGTTATCAAGCGTCTTCATCACGCTTACCGTTGCCATTTGCCCGGCTTCATCACTATCTAAAAATAAACGTATTTCTTTATTAAGACGCCGGAGCATATTCGCATGTTCACGACTAAAAGCTGTCCCCATTAACGCAACGACACTTAAAACGTTTGCACGATCAAGCGCAATCACGTCAACAAAGCCTTCGACTAAATAGACGTATTTTACTGCATGCTGTGTCGTTAAGACGTAATGATAGTTATAAAGCGTTTCACTTTTATTAAATATTTTTGTTTCGGGCGAATTAATATATTTAGGACCATCTTCTTCCGTAAATTTCCGCGCACTAAAGGCGACCACACGACCATCTTTGTTGTGGAGCGGGAAAATAATACGCCCTTTGTTTTTATCGTAACTACTAGCGACATCACCACCAACAATACCGATATCATCAAGCGTTTTAAGTGAATGCTTATTACTCGTTAGCGCTGTAATCGTTTCGTTTCCAGTAAGAGGTGCATACCCGATTTCGTATTTATTAATTAATTCGGGCGTAATCCCACGCGTATTTAAATAATCGCGCGCGGGCGCGTTAGCCTCTTGCATAAGTGAAGCACGGTAATAAAGTGCAGCATCTTTTGCTGCTTCATAAAGCGGTTCATGTGGATCAGCAGTGCGTGTAACTTGTGGCGCAGTAAATGCTTCGTGACTGAAATTAACAAAGCCGGCAATTTTCTTTGCTGCATTAAAATACGTTGTTTTTTCAATAAATTGGACAAAGTTAATTGCATTACCACCCGTATTACAAACGAAACACTTAAAAATATGTTTACTTGGTGAAATCATTAAACTAGGATTGCGATCATCATGAAAGGGACAGAGCGCTTTAAAGTTTTGCCCTGCCTTTTCAACGTTGATATAACGACTAATTACATCAACGATGTCGACTGCCGCAAGCAGTTCATCAAACAATTTATATGAATCGTTTTGCATAATCTCCTAAATAACTACTAATTAATTACTTTATTTCTACTTTTGAACTTAAATATGCTTTTAGGTCCGTAATTTTGACTCGTTCTTGATTCATCGAGTCACGTTCACGCACCGTAACACATCCGTCCTCTAAAGTATCAAAATCAACCGTAACACAGTACGGTGTACCAATTTGATCTTGGCGGCGATAACGGCGGCCAATTGATCCAGCTTCGTCATAACTTACACTAAATGTGGTTGCGAGTTCGGCAAAAAGTTTTTCTGCTTCATCACTTAACTTTTTAACAAGCGGAAGCACGGAAACTTGGTAAGGGGCTAAATGTGGGGCAAGTCGCATTACTGTGCGTTTTTCGCCACCCACTTCTTCAACATCATAGCTATCAACTAAAACCATTAAAAGCATCCGGTCGAGCCCGACACTTGGTTCGACACAATACGGAATATACTTTTCATTCGTAACCGGGTCATGGTATTCAAACTTTGCCCCTGTTGCATCCATATGACCTTTTAAGTCGTAATCGGTGCGGTTAGCAATACCCCAAATTTCACCCCAGCCAAGCGGTAATGGGAATTCATATTCAATATCAACCGTTGCTTTACTATAAAAACTTAACTCTTGCGGTGTATGATCACGATAACGCAGATGTTCTTGTTTGACGCCTAAGTCGTGAATAAATGTTAAACAGTAATCTTTCCAGTAGGCAAACCATTCATCATCAGTACCTGGTTTGCAGAAAAACTCTAATTCCATCTGCGTAAATTCACGTGTGCGAAAAATAAAGTTGCCGGGAGTAATTTCATTCCGGAACGCTTTACCAACGTTTGCGATGCCAAATGGAATTTTCTTTCGCATTGTTCGTTGGACGTTACGGAAGTTAACGAATACACCTTGGGCAGTTTCCGGACGTAAGTAAACAGCGCTTTGTGATGCTTCAACAGCACCAATATGTGTTTTAAACATCATATTGAACTTGCGAATTTGTGTAAAGTCACTTTTGCCGCAGTTCGTACATTTAATTTTATGTTCAACAATTAGAGCATCTAACTCTTCATCTGTTAAACCATCAACATCAAGAGCGGGTAACGCTTGTTTGATCAACTCGTCCGCACGGTGACGTACACGACAGTTTTTACAGTCGATAAGTGGGTCATTAAAATTTTTAAGATGTCCTGTTGTTTCCCATACGCGCGGGTTCATTAAAATTGCTGCATCGATTCCAACGTTAAGCCGCGATGCGGTGACAAAACGTTTCCACCAAAAATTTTGGATATTGTTTTTTACGTTAATGCCAAGTGGACCGTAATCCCACGTATTGCTTAAACCATCGTAAATTTCACTACCTTGAAAAACGAAGCCGTGTTCAATTAAGTGTGTTACTATTTTTTCAAATTCATTTTGCTTCATTACTCTTTCCTCACAAAGTATAAGTATACCACTATCAAAAAAGCTGTCAACCCACTATGAGTGTTGTGTCTCTTTTTTAAAAATTAAAGTAACTCTTTGCTCGAAAGCGTAAAATTATAAACTTCTTCAAAATAAAGTAAAAACACTGGCACTAAACTATAAACTTCTTCTTTACTAAATTCATGACGCAAAAATTGTGTGTCATTAAACATAAAACCGTAACGGACAATGTTAAGTGTATGTTCTTGTAAACGCATATAAGGATCGCGCGCGCACGACCCGCACACAAGGCCACCATTAACTGTATCTAGCCCAACAATATTCGTTGTTGCCCCGCATTTTACACATTGACGTACATTAAAACCGTAGCCAAGCCGCTTTAAAAGGCCAGTTAAGTACAAATATAATAATGAAAACGGACTAGTCGCCTGTTCAAGTGCAATGAAAGCATTTTTTAAAAATAAAAATGTTTCCCGAACTTCTTCTTCCGTTTTAATTGTTTTTAAAATTAACTCGCCCATGACGTTAAGGACAGCAAGCTTGTCATAATCATCAAAAATAACAGAACTACTTAAAAGCGGTTTAATATATGTTAACGTATGTCCTGCTTTCGTCTCGCGTAGCTCGATATTAACTAAACTATAAAGTAACAGACTACTTGCACTGCTACTATTTGGTTTTTGCGCTCCAACAGCGCGAAACGACACAAAGCCATCTTTGCTTAAAGCATTGACGATATAATCATTTTCACGATACGGCGTAAGCCTAATTATAATTACTTCAATCATTGTTCTAAAAGTTTTGCAATAATGCGTGCATCTTCACGCCACTTTTCATTAACTTTTACACGAATTTCAAGTGCGACTGGTTTTTTAAAAAATTGACTAAGATCATACTGCGCTTGCAGTCTAATTCGTTTGATAAGCGCCCCGCCTTTACCGATAATAATGCCTTTTTGTGATTCGCGTTCACAAATAATGCTTACGTACGCTTCAATTTGCTTTTCTTCACTAAGATGCTCAGTTACTACAGCAATGCTGTACGGCAATTCTTGTGCGGTCAAGTTCATAATTTTTTCGCGAACGATTTCACTAATATATTTACTTTTATTAACTGCATAGTCTTCTGGTTCGGGAAAGTAAAGTGGGCCATCGCTCAGCACACTGAAAATCGTTGTAATTAATTCATCGATATTAAAGTTGCGTACACTGCTTATTTCAATTAGCGGTGTCTTCGGGTAGAGTTCACTATACGTCTTTTTAAGCGCCGCAACTTCGGCGGGACCGGCTAAATCAATTTTAGTTAAAACAACAATTAATTCGTGATCGATTTTTAACTTTTCGTGTAAATACGCATCCCCTTTCCCAAAGGGAACGCTTGCGTCAATCACTAAAAGGGTGACATCACTGCCGCGAATGCTTTGGTATGCTTGTTTATTTAAATGCTGACCATAAACAGTTCTTGGTTTATGCAGCCCGGGTGTATCAATAAAAACGATTTGGCCCCGTTCATCGTTATATACACCTTGAATGTTGACGTTTGTTGTTTGTGGTTTTGGCGTCACGATCGCCCGCTTCTCGCCAAAAATCGCATTTAAAAGCGTCGATTTACCAGCATTGGGCCGGCCAACAATTGTCACAAAACCACTCTTAATCATAAATCGCTTTCATCAAACGCAAACGGTAAAAGTTCTGCTGTATTCGTAATTTGCGTTGTTCCGTTCGTACTTGCTAAAACGATAACCGCATCTTTTGGTAAAAGTTCACTTAATACTTGGCGGCAGGCGCCGCATGGACTAATTGGTGCATTCGTGTTGCCAATAATAGCTAACGCGACAATATTTTCTTTCATAACACCACTACTATAGGCGTGGTAAACAGCGTTGCGTTCACCGCACATACTTAAGGGGTAACTTGCGTTTTCAATATTCGCACCGTGATAAATCGTCCCATCCTTCGCTAAAAGTGCTGCACCGACCGGAAACTTACTATACGGTGAATACGAAAGTTCCATTGCTTTTTTTGCTTCATTAACTAATTGTTTGTAATCCATTATATTACCTTCCTTTTACCAATTATTTTGTTTTGTAATTGTATCATTTCTGCTTCTGCATCCGTCGTTTTGTGATCATAGCCAAATAAATGTAGTAACCCATGAACGTAGAGAAATTTTAGTTCCCGTTCAAGTGTGTGACTATACGTCTTTGCCTGGGTAATGGCTTGTTCGACATTAATAACAATTGATCCTAAATTCACAGGGGTCTTTTTTGTTATGTTCATTGTCGCTAGTTCATCTTTAGTGTAATAACTAAACGAAAGTACATCAGTCGCGACATCTTTTTGCCGTGTTTCGTGATTAAGCGCTTTTATTTCCGCGCTCTTAACAAGCATGACCTCGACTAAAAAGAGGCCGCGAGTGTAGCGTAACGTCCGTGCTGTACTTTTTGTTATCTTCGTAAAAATATCGGCATAACGCTCATAAACTTCACCGCTCTTATTTGTAAAATCAATTACGAATTTTGCCATAACTTAATTTTACCACACTACAGCAAAAGCCGATTGATTGTTAAACATGCAAAGTTATATAAACTTTGGTTTTGGATCGTTTCAATAAATTTTACAATCTCATTAAACAAAAAGATAAAAAGAAACAAGTAAAACAAAAAGAAATTAAGCGTATAAATGTGAGCAGTGAACATTACAATAAACGTAAAACTTAAAAGAAAGAAAACAGCTAATATTTTGCTAAGCTCATTTTTAACGCTATACGCAAACACAGCATTATTAAGCTCTGTATAAAGCGCTTTTTGTTCGCCCTTTTTAACAAGAAAAAGTCGTTGTTCTTTATATGTTAAATTAAACAAACTATCACTTTGCCAAATTGTGATT
>CAZWRR010000027.1:5808-10968 GCA_964635805.1 uncultured Staphylococcaceae bacterium | reverse complement strand
TTTATTCACTAAAAACTTTGTTTGGCCGTTTGTGTTTCATTTACTCTTTAACGTTATTAATGGTGCGCTTTACGGCGCTCTTTACGGTGCAACAGCTGATATAATGTTTTATATTATTAATGTCGTTATCGGCGTTATTGCCGCGCTTTACCTGGTTTTTGTTTATATGTATTTCCTGAAGAAGGAGGAGGGACACTATGTTACCAACACTATGGATAATTGACATGTACAACTTGATGCTTTTTATCGGCATCTTTGCTGCGCTTTTTGTTACGCATTTATATCTTGAGAAAATTAAGATGAATCGTGATTTAAAATATACAATTTTAATTACCGGTGTCGCCGCAATTGCGGGCGGTATCGTTGTTGCAATACTTTCGCAAACTGCGCTTGATCTTGCGGCAGGTAAACCGTGGCGGCCGTTTGCCATGACGTTTTATGGTGGCCTTATTGGCGGTGTTGTGACGTTTTTACTCGTTTTTCGCTATTACGTTAAACGACGTCATCCTGATACGAACTTACAACAATTATTTATTATCGCTCCTGGCGCCATTACGCTTGCGCATGCGTTTGGGCGCGTCGGTTGTTTTTTTGCCGGATGTTGTTATGGCATTGAAACAACGTCATGGCTTGGCGTACAGTTCCCGCACCCACATCCAACATATCCAAACACGGTGTATCCAACCCAACTTTTCGAAGCAATCTTTTTATTTATACTTTCCGCCATCCTGCTTTTACTTGCCTTTAAAAAACTATACATGTTTACGATGCCTATTTATTTAATAAGTTACGGCATGTGGCGTTTTTTAATTGAATTTATTCGCGGTGATGAACGTGGTGCGTTTTTCTTAAGCTTTTCACCCTCACAATGGATTGCCGTTGTCGCTGTTTTAGCGGGAGTTGGGGTTATCTTCCTTATTAAACGACTTTATTTACAAATGCAAAGTATCGATGAGGTTGCATCATAAGTACTAATTTTTATAACTTTCGTAATTTTGCTATTTTATTTATAAAATAACAACTAAACTTTTTGGGCTTTTGTTATAATGTGTTTATGATTAAAATTAACGAAAAAGCACCTAACTTTACGTTATTAAATGAAGACGGTGAATTAGTTACGCTTAGTGCGTTTTTAGGACAAAAAGTCATTGTTTATTTTTATCCAAAAGATAATACGCCCGGTTGCACGAAACAAGCGTGTTCGTTTCGTGATAACTTTAGTGCACTGACTAACCTTGGCTATAAAGTGCTTGCTATTTCACGCGACAACGTCAAGACACATAAAGGTTTTAGTTTAAAGTACGCGTTACCGTTTACGCTTTTAGCCGATCCAAAGCTTGAAGTAATAACGGCTTATGGCATGCTTAAAACAAAAGTTATGTTTGGCAAAACAGTCCGTGGCACATCGCGCTCAACCGTAATCATTAATGAAGAAGGTGTAATTACTGATATTTTTCGTGACGTAAAAGCAGCGACAAGCACCGCTGAACTCGCCGCATATTTGCAAACAAAATAACGTAATTTACGGCAAAATAAAGTTTTAGCGAATTTTTTACCGATTTACTTAACGCGCTCGTGCGCGTGTGTTATAATAACAACCGAATAGAGGAGAGATAATTATGAAATTATTTTCAACAATCGGCCGGCGTAAAATCCCGGGGCATAAAGAGATAACGATATGCCATACAGTGCGTGAGCTTGCAAGTAATGATGTAAGCCACGTTTATTTCCCGCTTGTTGCCGGAAACGGTGCAACATGTGATCCGCTTGTTAAAGCAGGCGACGTTGTCAAAGTTGGGACGCGCATTGCTTATCGCGAAGCAATGAGTGTGCCGCTTTTTAGTAGTGTTTCAGGCAAAGTACTTGAAATCAAAAAGCTTGTCAACGTCACAACCGGACGACCATGCGATCATATCGTCATTGAAAACGATTTTAAAATGACGAAAGAAAAACCGCTCACACCGGTTACACTTGACGCACCACGCGAACATATTATTGAAGCAATTAAAGAAGCGGGCATTTTAGGAATGGGTGGGGCGGGATTCCCGGCATGGTTTAAGTACCACACCGCGAAAGACATCCACACCGTACTTATTAATGCAGTTGAATGCGAACCGTATTTAACAACTGATTACTGCCAAATGCGTGATAACGCGCGCGAAATTGTTGAAGGCGCACGCTTTTTACAAAAAGCAGCTGCCGCTAGTAAAGTAATCATTGCACTTAAAAAAGGTAGAGTGGAAGCTTATGAGGCCCTTGTTGGTGCAAGCGGTGAATATAGTGATGTTGAAATTCGACTTGTACCTGACCGTTACCCAATGGGATGGGAAGGAACTTTAATTTACGAAATATTTAAAAAACGTTATGACAAACTGCCAAGCGAAGCAGGCGTTGTCGTTAATAACGCGCAAACAGCAATTGCGGTCCATAATGCCCTAGTAAACGGTGAAGTATTAACAAAACGCATCGTTACCGTAAGCGGTAATGCCGTTGTTAACCCAGGCAACATTATTGTGCCAATTGGCACACTAGCCACGGATGTTTTAAAACATTTCGAGATTCGTGAAGACATTGAGTTTAATTTATTGCCAGGTGGGCCAATGACGAGTAAGGCCGTACGTAGTAGCGACTTTGCCTTGCAACCCGTACATGGCGGACTTACACTTTTAGAAAAAGTTAAGTTTAATACAGTGCCATGTTTACGCTGTGGTCACTGTACCGCAAATTGTCCAGTGGGCTTGCAACCTGTTGAAATTAAAATTGCTTTTGAAGCACGTGATAACGTGCGGCTGAGCAAACTTGAAACACAACGCTGTATTGACTGCGGCCTTTGCAGTTATGTGTGTCCAAGTAAAATCGAAGTTAGCGACATTGTCAGTAAAGCAAAAACGCTTTTACGCGCAATGCCGCCAGGAAAGTAGGTGAAAGTTATGAATATAGTTAGTGGAACAACCCCGTTTATTCGCCAAAAAAAATCAACTAAACAAATAATGCGAGATCTCTTAATTGGTTTAGGTGTGATTTTTGTTGCGGCCGTTATTTATAATTTCACACTGGGTGTTAATTACGGCATTAAAACAATTTTAATGATGGTTGTTGGTGTTGTCGTTACGCTTTTTAGTGATGTGCTTGTCGCTGCTGTGCGTTTTAATAAACAAAAAGACGGTGAATTCGTTGATTATTTGTTTAGTTTCGTAAAGGAAAACTTCAGCGTAGTTACGGCTGTGATTTTTGTGTTAACGCTTCCTGTTGGCACGCCGTATTACGTTATAATTGTCGGAAGTTTGTTTGCAACGCTTATTGTTAAGCACGCTTTTGGTGGGTTTGGGAACAACATTTTTAACCCTGCCGCCCTTGGACGCATTTTTGTAACACTTGTATTCCCGGCGTCGCTTACAACGTTTTTAGGCACAAACGGCACAGTTGCTGGTGTTACAACTGGTCCATCAATTACGACTGATTACGCTAATAGCGGAAGTGCGAAATGGTTAAACGGTATTTTTGACTTTTCGCGCTTTAGTATGTTTGATGTTTATTTAGGAAAATATAGTGGGGCAATCGGTGAAACGTTTACACTCCTTATTATTGGTGTCGGTATCGTGCTTGCCTTGCGTGAAGTTATTAACTGGCGCACCCCCGTGTTCCTTTTTGGGACCGTTATCGTTAGTACATTTTTCATCGCCGTTTTCAATGGCGTAAATATTGGTGAATACATTTTATTAAATATTGGCCTTGGCGGTCTTGCCTTTGGCGCGATCTTTATGTTTACTGATCCGATTACGTCGCCCACAAGCAATCTTGGAAAAGCACTAATCGGTATTTTTGGTGGTTTATTTAATATTCTTTTCCGCATTGGCGTTAATATGCCGGAAGGAACAATTTTTAGTATTGCTTTAATTAACTTTATTTCACCAATGATTGACGGGCTTATTAGCGGCCGCACAAACGTTAAAGTGTGGCGTCCTTACGTTATTAGTGGGACAAGCTTAGCCGTCACCGTTGCGATTTTGACCGGGATTGGTGTTGCGAAGTTTGTTGATGACGAAGGTGGTGATACACCTACACTTGAAGTCCACGCTGTGTATCACGGCAAAAGTAGTGTACTTTATCCGCTTAGTGGCAACACGAATTTGAAGTTTGAAGTTGGCGCTGCTGTTAGCGTTGATAAAGCATATAACATCGTTAAATTAGAACTTGATACGCCCTCAACTGTAAGTCATGATGTTGAATATGTAAGCGCTGAAGAATTGCAACCAGTCATCGCTTATTACGAAAGCATTGACGTCTTTGCATTTGATAAAATGGCCGCTGTTGTTATTAAAGATGGCGACGTTACAAGTGGCGAAACAGTTGCACCTGTCGAAGCAGACTACGTAATCCCGGGTGCCCTTTACACAAGTGCAGGGATTTACGAAGCAATTAGCGACGCATTCCGCCACGTAAGCGCATATGAAGGCAGCGCCGCCGTACGCCGAGCAACCCAACGCTTAGAGTTTGCGACAAACGTTAAAGTTGCGGTAAACGCAGCGAATAAAATTGATGCCCTGGTTATTGAAGAAGGCCAAACAGAAAATCGTCTTAGTGAAGAAGTACTTAGTGGCCTTGTTAATTACTATACTTCTTTAACTGTCGAAGAATTCCGTGCACTTCCCGCACCAAACGAAGATTTAAGTACGGGAACAACAGTTGAAGGACAAGACAGTGAATACATTATTCCCAAAAATATTATGAGTAGCGCGGCAATTTATGAAGCAATCGAAAACGCGTTAGCGGGCTACAACGTTTATCACGGTAAGGCACCCGAACAAAACGTTTACGGTAAAACGTTTACACTTAGCGCGAGCGTTGCCGTTAATGAAAAAGGCGTTATTAAAACGATTAATGTTGACGAAGTGTCAACGCCAAACTACAAACCGGCAGAAGTCGAAGCCGCTATTGCCTACTTAACCGATAGTTACACAGGCATGAGCGTTGCCGAGTTCCGCGCCTTGACGCCACCGCCGCTTAACATTGATACAGGCACTACAACAACAAGTGAACTCGAAACTACGGCACCAGTGTACGCCGGATTAATGTACACAAGTAGTAGCTTTTATAGCGCGCTTGATGATGCGCTTAAAAACTTAGCGATTTACGTTGGTGTTGCCGACGAAAAGTTTC
>CAZWRR010000027.1:0-5708 GCA_964635805.1 uncultured Staphylococcaceae bacterium | reverse complement strand
AAAAGTTTCAAACAACTGCGACCGTTATGCTTGATCGTTCAACACTCAACTTAACGAGTCTCGTGCTTGACGAACCATCGACACCAGGCTGGTTTAAAAAAGGTGAAGTTGAAGCGCTTATCAAATATTACGTTTCGCTTGATTTAGTAAGTTTCCGTGCTTTAGAAACACCAACAACGATCGAAACAGGTCCTAGCGTTAGTGAAGAAGCAAACTGGCCGCACGTTATTGCAAAAGGCGTGTATTCAAGCATTGCAATTCACGAAGCAATCACGGATGCCTTTAGTGACTTAACGCTTGTTAGCGGTGAAGCTGACGAAAAAACACCAGCAGGTCGGAAGTTTACAACAACCGCATACGTTGCTGTTGCAAGTGACTTAACAGTCGCGGGGATAAAACTTGTTGAACCGTCCACACCAAACTACTTTAAAAAAGGTGAAGTGGAAGCTTTAATTACGTTTTATCTAAGTTTAACCGTGAGTGAAATAAATGATCTTGATGTTCCTGTCTTTGATTTAAATACGGGACCAAGTGTCGAAGAACAAAAACAATGGGCGCATGTAATCCCTGGCGGCATTTACACAAGTATTGCTGTCTACGAAGCGATTACGCGCGCTTTAGCAACGCTTTAAGGAAAGGAAGGCAAAGATAATGAAAAAAATGAATAAAATGATTGTGCTCCCGCTCTTCCTCGGGATCGTAACGCTTGCCTCTGCCGGTGTGTTAGGTGGTGTGCATGCACTCACAAACCCGATAGTTACGCAGCGCAACGCTAAGTTAGAAAACGAAGGTCTTTTTAAAGTTTTAGATATTGAAAGCGCTGATGACGTCGATTCGGATAATGATGTTAGTCACTTAAGTAGCGCTAACGTTAAACGCAAAACAATACTTTCTTTAGCAGGTACCGTTGTCGGTGTTGTCTACTACATCGAAACAACAGGATGGTCGAGTGGCTTAAATTTCCAACTTGGGTTAAAAGATAATATTTATGCGGGATTTAACGTTATTAGTGAAAACGAAACGCCAGGATACGGTAAAGATTTTCTCCCAACCGTAAACGAGCAGATCAAAGGTAAAAGTATTGATGAACCGCTCGTCTTAGATTTTGGTTTAGGGATCACAAGTGGCGAAACAGCGGCAACGACGGGTAACACGCTCCTTAATGCCTTTAGTGTTTGTGTCGCTGATTACAAGGAGGGAAAATTATAATGAAAAAGTCAAAAATAATTACTGATGGTATTTTTCAAAATAACGCGGCTTTCATGCTATTTCTTGGTATTTGTCCAACACTAGCGACAACGTCAAACGTCGTTACTGCCTTTGGCATGGGCATTGCCGTCTTATTTACGATAATTTTAACAAATGTCTCGATTTCACTCGTGCGTAAAATTGTCCCTAACGAAATTCGTATTCCGGTCTTAATCGTCATTATCGCGACGATTGTTTCGGTATTAGAAATGCTGATGAACGCGTTCCTCTTCAGTTTATTCCAGTCGCTTGGTGTATATTTATCACTAATCGTCGTTAACTGCATTATTTTAGGACGCGCCGAAGCGTTTGCAATGAAAAACAATCCGCTTGACTCGATGCTCGATGCACTCGGAACCGGACTTGGCTTTTTAGGCGGCTTATTATTACTTGCGTTTTTCCGTGAACTACTAGGTACGGGGGCGCTCGCGTTTACGTCGTTAGTAAGTGGTGAACTATTATTTAAACTTACGATTTTCCCAAAAGAGTACGCGCTTACGCTATTCTCAAATGCACCGGGTGCATTTATTATGTTTGGACTACTCGCCGCGGCAATTAATTATATCGTTACGCTCGTTAATAAGCGGAAGGCAGAAAAAGCAAAGCTTGCTGTGCAAGCAGCGAAGGAGGCACAATAATGGATTATTTATTATTAGGTGTTGGCGCTATATTAGTTAGCAATATTGTTTTAACGAACTTCCTTGGCATTTGCCCATTGCTTGGTGTTTCGAAAAAGAATAGTAGTGCAGTTGGGATGAGCCTTGCCGTTATTTTCGTTGTCTTTATGTCAAGTGTGCTTAGCCATTTTTTATATGCATATGTGCTTGAGCCACTTGGTTTAGAGTTTTTAAAACTCGTTTCCTTTATTTTAATTATTGCCTCATTCGTCCAATTTGTCGAAATGTTCCTAAAACGGTTTTCCCCAAACTTGTATAAAGCGCTTGGTATTTACTTGCCGCTTATTACGACGAACTGTCTTGTACTCGCTGTTGCCCTTAATAGTGCGACAAACTTTGGTACACCAGGGTGGGAAAGCTTACTTAACGTCGTTGTTTATTCGCTTGGCTCCGGTTTAGGTTACGCAATGATTTTAATTATCTTTAGTTATATTCAAGAACGGCTTATTGCAAACCGCAATGTGCCGCAATCATTTAAAGGTGCCGCGATTGCGCTTGTAACAATCGGTTTACTCGTTATGGCTTTTAGCGGCTTTTCAGGGTTAATTTAATGCCAATCTTACGTTACGTTTATGCCGCACTTATTTTTGGTGGGTTAGTTGCGCTTTACATAAGTGGTTACCTTTTAAATAAAAGAGTCAAAAAACCGGAAGGTTGTGAAGATATTGGTTGTAGTAGTTGTAGTATTAAAACGTGCAGTTTAAATACGAATAAGGAGGAAGAATAAATGGTATTAGCAAGTACAGGACTTGGTGTTTTATACGGAGTCTTAATTTTACTAGCAATCGGGATGCTCCTTGGTTTACTGCTTGCGCTTGCAGATGCAAAGTTAAGCGTCAAAGAAGATGAACGCACGGAAACATTAACCGAATTATTACCAGGATATAATTGTGGATCTTGTGGCTATCCAAGTTGCCATGAAATGGCAGTAGCAATCTTAGCCGGGAAAGTTCGACAAATTTCTCAGTGTCGACCAAGTCGCCCAGCGCAGCGTGAAGCGATTATCGAATATCTAAAAGATGCACCAGATGCGGATGGGAATATTGTCAATATTCAATAAGTTGTATGCGCCTTAAAAAAGTAAAACTCAACAAAACACTTTTTGATACAATTGCGTTTTCGTTAGTACTTGTGTTAACAAGTCTCACATTTATGCTTACGAAGCTCTCAGCGGTTACGAACGAACCGCTTTTCGTCTATGTGTATGCAAAAAACGACTTAATTGCGAAAGAAAGCTTATATGTTAATGATGTTTTTACGTACAAACAAACTGACTATCCGTTTTTTGCTGCGGATATTGTTTTAGAAATAAATGACGGTAAAGTCCGTGTTAAAGAAGAAGAAAGTCCGCTTAAAATATGTTCAATTCAAGGATATGTTGATAAAATCGGGCAACCAGTCGTATGTTTGCCTAACAATTTTTTCTTCGTTATTATGGGGGAAAGCTATGCAACGTTATAGTGTTAAGAAACTTGTAAACTTAGCGGTATTTCTCGCGCTTGGCGTTGTTTTTAACATTATGGAAAATTACATTTTCCTCGTTCCACTTTTACCAGGGGTAAAACTTGGTTTAGCGAATACGATCGGTTTAATCTTACTTGCGCTTTATGGGCCCAAAGAATTTATTTTAATTGGTTTTTTACGTGTTATTTTAAGTGGTACTTTTAGTGGCTTTGGTTCAAGTTTTATTATTAGCTTAAGCGGGTTTACGCTTTCAAGTATTGTTGTTTTGCTTGCGTATCACCTTGGCGACTTCTCGCTCTTTGGCCTCTCACTATTAAGTGCAGTTACGCACGGGATTGGTCAAGTTGCGATGATTGCTGTGCTTTATGAAGACGTATTAATGCTAAATTACGCATATATTATGATTGCAAGCGGCATCGTTACTGGTGTCATTATTGCTTCGCTTAGCCGCATTGTGATTTTACGGCTACAAAGTTTTAAGATTGAGAGTAGTAATTATGAAATCAATTAAAACATTTTTGAAAAAGTTTACGGCGCTTGAATTTTTCGTCGCAACAACCGCGCTTTTGCTTTCGTTAGTTTTTGTAACGATCGGGGCAACCGCGCAAAATGGGTCGCATAACGGTGGAACCGATAGTAGTGGTAAAGACGAGTTCGTCATTTTACGTAAACTTTCACCAGACAAAGATATTTACAATATTGAGGGAGCGATTGTTAACCCGTTCGATGCATCGTTTACGGTGTATTATGAAACAAACCACCCGGAAGATTATGACGAAGTTATTGCAACGCTTGATAATTATGTCGTACCGTACCATAAATTGTTTGATCGCCATAACTATTATTACGAAACGCTGCCCGAAAATGAAGCCGCGCCAACCCCTCTTGAAAAAACATCATTACCGCAAATTCGTAACTTAAATTATGTTAACGATCATTTTGATGAAGATATTGAAATAGCAAAACCGCTGTACGAGCTTTTAAGTTTTGTGAAGGAAAAAACGATTTTCTCCGCTAATAATAGTGATGGTGCGTTTAATATGTTTATTGGTGATGTGTATGACTTTTGGAAACCATTTATTGATTTAAATGTAATTGATATTAATGAAGACCCACTATATCACGCAGGAAATGCCGCAGTGTTAAACGAAATTGTTGCTGCAATCCCTAAAACAGAAGCTGAAATTAATGCAAGCATTAACTTGTGGACAAATAGCGACAAATATTACGTCCGTCTTAGTAAATTTGCCCAAACGCAAACACGCAACCCGTCGATTTCTCTTGGTGCGGCCGGTAAAGGGTATATGGCCGACATTTTAAAAGAAAAGTTAATAGAGAAAAACTTAATTCACGGTGTGATTAATGGTGGCACGTCAACAATTACATTTTTAAAGGATGGCAGCGACTATGATGCGCAAGTCTTTGTTGAAATTGTTGATATTAAGTCGCGGTTTGCAAGTCCTGCAATTGTCTTTGAACGTGATGACCATTACGCCCTTTCGACAAGTGGGTTAACGGAAGGGTATAGTTTTAAAGATAGCGAAGGTAACGAAGTAGTGCGCGGCCATATCGTTAATCCACTTACGGGCTACGCACCACAAAACAAACAACGACTAGTGACTGTTTTATCAAACGAGCTCTCCGGATTTGAACTTGATTATTTAACGACGACTTTAATTGTACTTGCGCCGCAAGATGCAATCGCATTTTTACGGATGCATTACGGTGATATCGATTATAGTGTGTTTTTTGCCGGTTACGAAAATGGTGAAAAGTTTCTTAGTTATAGTGATGGGTTTCCGGGTGAAAACGGACACATTATTAGTCAAAACAGTGAATATAGGGAAATTTTTCTCGATTTGTTATAATTACGTTTGCATTTACTATTATACAAGTATAATATATAGGCAGGAATACGAAAAAGGAGAAAAAATATATGAAAAAAAGTACAAAAACATTATTCCTTCTAGCTGCAGGAGCGCTCTTACTTGCTGGTTGTAAAACTGATCCAAGTTCATCAGAACCGGCCGCTAAATCTTATTTCGGCGCAGGCGGTTATGCAACTTATGATAATAGTCCACTAGCTTACGTTGGTGACTCCCAAGCTGAAGTTAACTATGTGGCAGTTTTAACAGATGAAGCTGGTAAAATCACAAAACTTCGCCTTGACACTGTCCAAATTAACATGCACATTGTCGATGACAAATTTGAACTTAAATCAAATAAAGTTGGTGATGATGGCGATGTTAAGTCAAAATGGGAATTACTCGAAGATTATGATATGTTAGCCGCTTCACCAATTGAAAAAGAATGGTACGA
>CAZWRR010000026.1:8754-12003 GCA_964635805.1 uncultured Staphylococcaceae bacterium | reverse complement strand
AATGCCGCATTGTATGTGTTTTTTTAATTAGTTTCATGTGTAGTATTATTTATTTTTTTTAGCCGACCTTAGAAATAATTTAGTACTTAATTAGTAGTAATTTAATTTTTAAGCGTTTTATTGTTTACAAATCCATAAACTTTGTTTATAATGAAGTTAATAAAAGTGGGAGGAAGTGGGAGATGACGTTTTATGGCACATACAACCATAACTTAGACGTAAAAGGTCGCCTTGTCGTACCGGCCCGCTTTCGTGATTTACTTAAAGCTAGTGGCACGCTTTACTTAATGCACGGTTTCGATGGTGCTCTTAGTGTGTATCCTGAAGATGCCTTTCAAAAAGAAATGGCGTTTATTAATGCACTTAATTATCGCGACGAAAACGCTAGAACTTACGCGCGCATTGTCCTTGCTAGCATTGAGCCGCTCCCAGTTGATAGCGCCGGGCGCATTACGATCCCCACGAAAATACTTAAAAAATACAATATCAATCAAGCAGTAGTTGTGCTTGGTGTTGGTGCCCATTTAGAAATATGGGACAGCGTTGCTTATGAAAACTATGAAGAGCGTAACATTAGTCGTTTTAGCGAAATCGCTGATCAGTTAGGAGCACAAAATGATTAAACATGTACCCGTGTTATTAAATGAAGTGCTCGAACACTTAGCGCTTTCACCCCGCGACGTTGTGCTTGACTTAACGCTTGGCCGGGCCGGTCACGCGAGTGCTTTTTTAAGCAAAGTACGAGACGGCTTTCTTTACGGCTTTGATCACGATGAAGACGCAATTATTTATAGCGCTGCAAAACTTCAAAGTGTTGGCCAAAACTTTCGGCTTTTTCATACGAACTTTATTAACGCGAAAACAAAGCTTGAAGAAGTAGGCGTTAGTGCAGTAAATAAGATCTTTATTGACCTTGGTGTTAGTAGTCCCCAGTTTGATGAAGCTGAGCGCGGCTTTAGTTACCGCTTTGACGGCCCCCTTGATATGCGGATGGACCGCATCGGCCAAAAGCTTACGGCCGCCGATATCGTTAACAAATGGGAAGAAAGCGACTTAGTGGCGCTCTTCTTTAAATACGCCGAGCATCCCGAAAGTCGTCGGGTCGCAAGCGGCATCGTTCGGGCGCGACAAAGTAAATACATTGCAACTACGGGCCAACTTGTCGAAATAATTCGCGGCAGTTTAAGTAATAAAGAACTCCGTAAACAAGGCCACCCGGCGAAAACGTTTTTCCAAGCATTACGTATTGCGGTAAATGACGAACTAACTAACTTAGAAAAAGTATTAAAAGACGCACTTGCACTGCTTGCCCCTGGGGGCCGGCTTAGTGTTATTACGTTTCATAGTCTTGAAGACCGTATCGTCAAAAACTACTTTAAAGAAGTAACAACAAAAGCAAAGGGACATCCAAGTATTCCCGATTCACAAATACCTGAAGCACCTTACGTACTAATTACGCGCAAAGTTGTGATGCCAAGCGCCGTAGAAATAAATACAAATCCTCGCAGTAAAAGTGCGAAATTACGTGTTATTCAAAGGAGGGAGAAATAATGCGCGATAAACTATATAAAACAAATCGGAAAAAAGGTTTTTACCGTGTCCGGCGCGTCGTTGTGGGTTTTAGCTTCGTCTTACTTGCAACCGCAAGTTTAATCGTCCCGTATCACTACGTAAGTGCTGCGGTTTTAGCAAACCAAAATGATGAAGAAATCGTCGAAACGGTTGATGAAGTTAATGAGGAGAACGAGGAATAAACATTAACCCGTAACATTTACGGTCGTTTGTCGTTGTTAATTTTTGCTAACTATTCTATAATAGTTAAAGAACGAAACGAGCAATATATGGAAAAAGCGATTAATACACTCGAAATATCTTCAAGTGCGGTGAAACTCGTTGTTGGCTATGAAAATGACGGGACACCGTACGTTTTATATGCAAACAAAGTAATGCTTGAGCAATTACTGCCTAATTTTGTCGTCGCTGATAATGAAAACGTAATCACGGCGATTAAAACACTTATTAAAGACGCAGAAAGTTTACTCCAGCACGAAATCACCGAAGTCGTGCTTGCCCTCCCTGCCAGTGAACTTGGTGTTTTTAGTGCGAAACGCACAACGAATACGCTCGCTAGTAAAATTGAACAAAACGATATTAAAAATATTTTAACGATGATGCGCAAAAGTCGTGTGCAACCTGATCAAACAATTGTAAGCATTTTGCCGCAAGTATACACAACGGAAAACGGCAAAGAATCAGTGCGGCTCCCGTACGGCGAACTTAGTAACACATTAACAGTCGATGCCTATATTCACGTCTTACCGCTTTGGATTTATAGCAGTTACATCGATATCGTCCAAAAAGCGGGCTACAAAGTTACGAAAGTTTACGTTGACAAGCACGCGCTTACGGAACTTATTGATCATCCTAACTACGGCACATCAAGCTATTTCCTCCTTGACATCGGCGCTAGTCGCACGAGTATTAGTTACGTTAGTAACCATAATCTCTTTTTCAATCGTTATTTAGAGCTTGGTGGTCAGCATTTAACCGATCACCTCGCGCAAACGTTCGGGTTAGAACGCCAAGAAGCCGAAAGCTTAAAAGTAAAGTACGGCCTTGATAACAAAAACATTAATGTTAATATTGAACTTGCGAAAGGCGTAAGTAGCGACGGTAATATCGTCCGCGTCTTTCTTGATGACCTTTACCGCGAAACGCATGCTTTCTTAGAAAACTTAGTTAGTAAAATTAGTGAAGAAATCACCTTAATGATTAATACGCAAAACATTAAAAACGCCGAACAGCACCCGCTTATTTTTACCGGTGGTAGTGCGAAACTTTACCGTTTTGAAGATATTATTCGCGAGCTTAAAACGTTCCCGGTTAAATATATATTTAAACTAAGTACACTTGGTGCGCGTGATTTAACGTACGGTGTGAATTTAGGCTTAATTAAAGCATATAGCAAATATATTGCCGATATTGGTGATGAACGCAGCAGTTTTGGCGCGCTTACAAGGAGTTAGATATGAACAATTTAGATAATTTTGAACCAGTTGCAAAGATCGTCGTTATCGGCGTCGGTGGTGCCGGCAATAACGCCGTAAACCGCATGATTGACGAACAAATCGATAGCGTAACTTTTTGGGTCGCGAATACGGATAAACAAGCACTAAGTACAAGTAAAGCGCGCAATCGCATCGTGCTTGGTGAAGAATTTACGAACGGTCTTGGTGCAGGTGGTGATCC
>CAZWRR010000026.1:0-8654 GCA_964635805.1 uncultured Staphylococcaceae bacterium | reverse complement strand
GATATCGATATTTTACCCGACTTCCTCCGCGAAGAGGAAGGCGATTTATTACACTAACATAAAGTTATACACTCGTGTATAATAATTACGGAAATCGCTAACGAAGACAAGACAAGCTGCAAAGGTTCAACATAGCGACTAGAAGCATGGTGGAAGTTCTAGAAGAAACGCTGCTTGTTATCACTTCGAAGAGTTTAACTGAAAAAGGGAGTAAGTTAAAACGTTGCTCGCGTTAAGAGACTAATAAGTGCTAGTTCGTCTAGAAGTTAGGTGGTACCGCGGTAGTTCGCCCTAACAGACGAGCTTTTTTATTAAAAGGGGGTAGTTATGAATTTAAAAGACACATTACTGATGCCACGCACGAACTTTGAGATGCGCGCCAACTTAGCAAACAAAGAACCAAAAATATTAGCAACGTGGCAACAACTTAATGTTTATCATTTAATGCTTAATAAAAACAAAGGCAAAACACCGTTTATTTTGCATGACGGACCGCCGTACGCAAATGGTGATATTCATAGCGGTCATATGCTAAACCGCCATTTAAAAGACTTTGTCGTCCGCAGCAAAAACATGCAAGGCTTTGCGACCCCATTTATTTTAGGCTGGGATACCCATGGTCTTCCAATTGAAAACCAAGTAACGAAAAGCGGCGTCGACCGCAAAGCGTTACCAACAAGCGAATTTCGCACATTATGTCATAACTACGCCTTAACGCAAGTTGCGCGCCAAAAAACGCAGATAAAGCGGCTAGGGATCGTTGGTGACTTTGATAATGCTTACTTAACACTAACAAACGACTTTGAAGCTACAGAGCTTGAAGTATTTAAAAAGCTCGCCCTTAGCGGCCTAATTTACCGCGGTAAAAAGCCGGTACATTGGTCACCAAGCAGCGAGAGTGCGCTCGCGGAAGCCGAAATTGAGTACGCGGACGTTACGAGTCCGAGCATTTACGTAAAGTTCCCAGTTACAAAAGGGAACGATGTACTTAGCACAAACGCAAGCTTCGTCATTTGGACGACAACACCGTGGACGCTTCCCGCAAACTTAGCAATTAGTGTCCATCCCCGCTTTAATTACGGACTTTACAAAAGTAAGTTTGGTGATCTTGTTATTTTAACTGATTTAGTCGAAGCAGTAAGCGAGGCGCTTGATACACCGCTAACGCTTATTAAAACGTTTAAAGGTAGTGAATTAGAATACATTGAAACAAAACATCCGCTTTTTGACCGAACAAGTATCGTCGTGCTTGGCGAACACGTAACAAGTGAAAGCGGGACCGGCAGCGTTCATACCGCGCCTGGCCACGGGCTTGAAGACTTTGAAGTCGGCCAAAAGTATGGGCTTGATATTTTGTGTCCGGTTGACGCGCGTGGTGTGTTTACGGAAGAAGCGCATGAATACGCCGGGATGTTTTATTTAAAAGCAAATGACGTAATTATGAGTGACTTAACAAATAACGGTGTCCTACTTGCCGCGACAACAGTGCGCCATAGTTATCCCCATGACTGGCGTACGAATAAACCGCTTATTTTCCGCGCAACCCCGCAATGGTTTATGTCGATTGAGCCGATGCGCGAGCAACTTTTAAATGCTGTCCGTAACGTTGCTTGGTATCCAAGCTGGGGTGAGCAACGTATTAGCAACATGATTAGCGAACGCGCTGATTGGTGTATTTCCCGGCAACGGGTGTGGGGCGTGCCAATCCCGGTGATTTATGCGGAAGATGGCACACCGCTTTTAGAAGAAGCTGTCTTTGATCATATTATTAATTTAGTTAAGGAGCACGGTACGAACGTCTGGTTTATGCGTGACGCTAAAGATTTGTTACCTGACGGTTACACTTCAGTGCACTCCCCAAACGGTAAATTTACTAAAGAAACCGACATTATGGACGTCTGGTTTGATAGTGGGAGCAGTGCGCTGCACGTTTTACATAAACACAACTTAGCGTTTCCTAGCGACTTATACTTAGAAGGCAACGATCAGTATCGCGGCTGGTTTAATAGTAGCTTAACGCTTAGTGTCGGCACGTTCGGAGCAGCGCCGTACAAAGCGGTCGTAACCCACGGCTTCGTTGTTGACGAAAAAGGCGAAAAAATGAGTAAATCAAAAGGTAATGTGCTTGATCCGCAAAAACTTGCCAATGAGTTCGGCGGTGATGTCTTGCGGCTTTGGAGCGCCTCAATTGATTATCAAAGTGACGCGCGTCTTAGTAAAGAGGCACTGAAGCAAGTAAGTGAAAACTACCGTAAGATTCGTAACACATTCCGGTTTATGCTTGGTAACTTGCCTGCCGTTAATGATGCTCATGCATTAAAAAACATTACAAAACGCGAAACTTTCTTCGTTGATGAACTACTTATCAATGAACTAAAACACGTAAGTAACGAAGTGATCAAAGAATATAACCGTTATAACTTTAGTGGCGCCGTTACGCGTTTACTAAATTTTATGACAAACGACTTAAGTGCGTTTTATTTAGATTTAGCGAAAGACATCCTTTACTGTGAAAGTAAACATAGCCCAAGGCGTCAAGCGGTCGTAAGTGTGCTTTACGAAGTAGTTACAACACTTTTGCCACTTATTGCCCCCGTCTTAGTGTTTACAAGTGAAGAAATATATGAACATTTACCAGTCGCAAAACGACTCGAAACTGTGCATTTGCTCGACTTCCCCAAAGTAGCAGATGTCGACAGTGCAAAACGCAGTACTTACAAAGCGTTCCACAGTTTACGGGACGAAGCGCTGCGCCTTTTAGAAGCAAAACGGCAAAGTGGCGAAATTGGCAGTAGCCAAAGTGCTAATTTAGTGATTAATGTTGTAGATGAACATTTAAAAGCAAAGTTAGAAAATGAAAGTAGCAATGAACTTGCGCGGCTCTTTATCGTTAGTCACGTCACGTTTGGGGCAAAAACTGCTGCGCACAAAACCGGCGGCGAAAAGTGTGAACGCTGCTGGAACTTTAAAGAAGAAACAACGCTCTATCACGATAAACACGTTTGTAGTCGTTGTTTGGCGGTGCTCAATGAAAAATAAACTAAAACATTACGCGCTAGCTTTTTTTAATAGTTACGTGTGGCTGATCGCTTTACTCATCGTTATTGATCAAGTAACGAAAGCGTATGCGCTCCGTGACTTATGGAACGTTACAGTTATCCCAAACTTCTTTTATTTAGAATACGTCCGTAATACTGGTGCGGCGTGGAGCATGTTTAGCGATAATATGGTGTTGCTTGCCCTTATTAGCGCTGCTGTCGCTCTGGGACTTATTGTTTACCTAATTTACAAACGTAAAGAAATTAATGTCTTTTTGAAAATAACACTAAGTGTGCTTTTAGCCGGCACGCTTGGTAACTTTATTGACCGTGCTTTTTATAAAGCACTTACCGGCACTGAAGGCGTTGTCGACTTTTTAAAGTTTGACTTAGGTCCTTTTGGCGTATTCCCGACGTTTAACGTCGCCGACATGTGCGTGACGATTAGCATTTTTATGTTGATGGGTTATTTAATTTACGACGAAATAAAAGCGAAAAAAGCGGAAAAAAACAAGGAAGAAGATGAAACACATAGTAGTAAGTAGTGATGTTAATACGCGTCTTGACGTGTATGTTGCCTCAAAAAGCGGTCTAACACGCAGTAAACTTGCCCCAACTTTTGCAGCAAATAGTGTGTTTGTAAACGGCAGTAGCGCTAAACCAAGTTACCGGCTGAAGCTAAATGACGTTGTAACGTACGTGCTTGTAAAAGAAGAAGCGCCCTCACTTTTACCGTACAAATATTCGCTTGACATTCTTTTTGAAGATGAGGATATTATTGTCATTAATAAAGCCGCCGGGTTAGTAGTGCACCCCGCCTACGGCCATAATAGCGATACGCTTGTTAACGCCTTGCTTTACCGCGAAACAACACTTAGTAGCGGCAGCAGTGAACTACGTCCTGGCATCGTCCACCGGCTTGATAAAGACACAAGTGGCGTGCTTGTTGTTGCGAAAAACGACAAAGCGCACGCTGATTTAGCCGCGCAATTTAAAGCGCAAAGTGTTAAACGTGTATATACTGCGCTTGTGAAAGGACATGTACGCGAAGAAGCAGGACTAATTCGCACGTACTTAACGCGGAGCAGCGCTAACTATCAAAAAATGGTCGCTAGTCCCAGTACTGGTAAACTCGCAGTTACGCACTTTACGGTGCTTGAACGGTTTGTGCACCATATGCTTTTTAGTTTAGAACTTGAAACAGGCCGCACCCATCAAATCCGCGCCCATCTTGAATTTATCGGCTGCGCGATTGAAGGCGACGCGCTTTATGGAAAAAATAATCGAAAGTTATATAAACAAGGCCAACTGTTACATGCGACGACGCTTGGCTTTACACATCCCACAACAAAAAAGGTAGTAAGTTTTACCGCCCCGTTACCAAAGCACTTTAATCAAATACTTAATCTGCTCCGAAAAGATCAGTAAAATTACGGAAATTATGTTTTGTAATTAAGCGAAGCGCGGATTCACCGTGCTTTTTTAAAAATGTTTGGGCAAACACGTCAACTTGCGGGCCGGCGCCAAGCGGTATGCTTGTATCAAAGCGTTTATTAATTTTGTCTATTTCAAGGAGGAAGTAGTAGCGCGCTAACACGCTTGCTAGGGCAATGCTAAGCGCATTACTTTCGCCGTCGGCGACGTGCTCTACTGTTAATGGCGGCATCGCAGCGACGTACTTCGCAAACGTTTCTTCGCGCACAAAGCGATCAAGCAGTAGTAGTTTTACGTTTGTAACTTGCGCTAGTTTACGCAGCACGTTAACGTGGAGCATTGCTTTCATTTTATTCATGTTGTAGCCTTCACGCACTAAACTGTTGTATTTTTCGTTACTTACGATATTTGTGCGGTGACTAAATTTCGCCGCTAAGAGCGGACCAATACTAATAATATAGTCGTCACTTAGTTTTTTCGAGTCCGTAACACGAAGCGTTTGTAATTCATTAATGTCGTTTCTTCTTACTTGTGCAGCGACAACAACAAGCGGACCAAAAAAGTCCCCAAAGCCAACTTCGTCACTACCAAGTTGCGGGTACGTTGTTATTTTTGTTGCTTTCATACTTTTTTCTTTTGCGGTTATTACTTCGTAATAAAGTTTCGTTGCCGGTGGTAAACTTCCACGCACAAGCGCTTTAACGTAATCGTGCTTCGTGTTTTCGTAAATTTTAACAGTGAAGTTCGTATTTTCAAAGTAGTGACTGACATACTGTTCCCCAGACGCCGTGTTTTCTAACGCTAAAAGCGCGATGAATGTTTCTAAGTGACGGCGCTCTATTTTAATCGTATATGTTGTCATACAACTATTTTATCACACTAAGTTTGTTAAAAACGGTCGAAGTTTTGTCATTAATGTTAAAATAACATTATGCCAACTTTAACCGCACTTGAATTCGATGTAATTCGCACGAAACTTAGTAATTATACAAAAACGGACTTAGGCCAAAACTTTGCGCTTAACCTCGGCGCTTTTACTGATGAAAAAAGCGCAAGTGCTAGTTTAGCCTTACTTAGTGAAGCGGAAACTTTTTTAGTAAAGCACGGGCTTCCCCCCTTTAGTAGCAGCACTGACTTAAGCATTTTAATTGCGACACTAAAAGCTGGTGACTTATTAACACCGCGCGACTTAGGTGTTATTCGCCGCGACATTATGCTTTTAGATAATGTGCTTAGTTACATGCAAAAAGAAATTGCGGCGTTTCCGCTTTTAAAAACATTAATTGCGGGGAAAAATGATGTGCTCGCCTTGCTTAGTGAATTAAACAAAGTACTTAACGTTAACGACGAAATTAAAGATAACGCAACGAACGCCTTAAGTAAAATTCGCAAAAGTATCCGTACAAAAGAACAAGAAATAAGTAAAACCGTTAATTCATTACTAAAACGCTATGAAAGTTTTGTAAGTGAAAACCTTGTGACAATGCGTGATGGTCATTTCGTAATTCCGCTTCATGCGCGGCACAAAAACAAAGTTAACGGTGTAATTTATGACATCAGCAATAGCGGCCAAACGATCTTTATTGAACCGGAAGAAATCGTGACGTTAAATAATGATCTGATTAATTATCAAAACGAAGAACGGATTGAAATAAACGCAATACTGCGCAGTCTTGCTCGTAGTGTCTTAGAAAGTAGTAGTGAACTAGCCGCGAATAATATTCTGTTAGCAAAGCTCGACTTTTTATTTGCGAAAGTGCGCTACGGACAAAGTATCCAAGCGTTCGTCCCAACATTTAACGAAGAGCGGAAACTTGAGCTTTACGAAGCACGCCATCCGCTTATCCCCGCAAGCGACGTCGTAAGTAATACGTATCGCTTAAGTAGTGATCCGTTTATTATCGTCATTAGCGGCCCTAACGCCGGTGGGAAAACAGTCAGTTTAAAAACAATTGGGCTTTTAAGTCTCATGGCGAAGTGCGGGCTTATGCTCCCTACACTCCGTCCGGCAACGCTCCCGTTTTATGAAAACATTTATATTAGTATTGGTGACGCGCAAAGCTTAAGTAGTAATCTTTCGACGTTTAGTGGCCACGTCGCAAGTATTGCGCGCATTATTAACACTGCAACACCGCGCGACTTAGTGCTACTTGACGAACTTGGCACCGGGACGAGCCCTGAAGAAGGGGAAGCGCTGGCAATTGCCGTTACAAACTATTTGTACACGCATAACGTTCAAAGCGTAATTAGCAGCCACTACGCGAAACTTAAAGCGTTTGCTTATAGTAAACCAGGTATGAGTAACGCCAGCATGGCGTTTAGTGAAGAGGAACTCCGCCCACTTTACAAATATAATGACGGCATTCCTGGCCTTAGTTACGGCCTTTATGTCGCGCGTCGCTTTGGGATAAGTGAAGACGTCATTAACGAAGCAAAGACATACGTTAGCAGTGAAGCAACGGTTTTTGAACAAACGATCAGTGCGCTCCAAGCCGAAGTTAAAACACTCACAGCTTTAAAAGACGAATTACTCCTTGAACAAAAGGCGATCCAAAGCGCGAAAGACGAATTAAGTAAGCAAAGCGCTACACTTAAAAAAATGCAAAACGAACTGCACTTAACGAAAAAAGAAGCGGTTGCTAGTTACATTTTGGAAACGGAAGCGATGCTTGACGACTTAATTAAAAAGGCACTAAGTGGCGGCGAAAAGGCACATACACTCATTGATCTTAAAAGCGAATTAGCGAAGAGCCAAAAGGAAAAAGTTGTTGAACGTGAATTTAGTGATGAAATTACGCTTGGGGCTTACGTCAAAGTTTATCCACTTGAAGTTATTGGTAAAGTTAGTAAAGTTACACCGACAAACGTTAGTGTTGTGCTGCCAAGCGGCAAAACTTTACGCGCAAACAAAAACCAAGTTGAATTAACAACAAAACCAGAAGCAAAAGCACGAAAAACAAGTACGTACCACGCGCCGGATTTAGATAACATTGAACCGGTAAAAGATGAACTTCATATTATCGGCATGCGTGTTGAGGAAGCACTTGCGGCAGTTGCGACGTATTTAGATAAATGTTTACTTCGTAATTTACATAGCGTGCGGATTATTCACGGCTTTGGCACAGGCGCATTGCGCCGGGCGCTCCATGATTATTTAAATAGTGTCCCGTTTGTCAAAAGTTATCGGCTTGGCGGTGAAAGTGAAGGCGCCGGCGGCGCAACTGTTGTTAGCTTATGAATGAACACTTAAGTTTTCTCGTAGCGAACTTACCGGCAACACCGGGCGTTTATTTAATGCTCGACAAATATCAAAAGATTATTTATATCGGGAAAGCAAAAAACCTTAAAACCCGTGTAAGTCAGTATTTTACGCGTCCACAAGTTGGTAAAGTTGCCGCAATGGTAAAACGCACTGTGTCGTTTGAGCTAATGATTACCGAAAGCGAAAAAGAAGCGCTAATTCTTGAATTAAAACTCATTAAGACGCATCGCCCTCGTTATAACATCATGCTACGCGACGATGCGCATTATCCGTATATTGCCCTTACTAAAACAGGTGATCCAAAGTTACTTATAACGCGCGACGCGAAGCATCCGCATACATACTTTTATTTTGGGCCGTTTCCGGCAAGCAAAAGTGCCTATGATGTCGTGCGGCTGCTTGATCGGCTTTTCCCGACAAAAAAATGCAAAAGTGGCAGTAAAGAACCGTGTTTTTATTACCACCTTGGTTTATGCTTAGGCTACTGTTTTAAAGATGTAAGCGGCGAAGAAAAAGAAAAAGTTCGTAACGCTGTGCATGCGTTTTTAAGTGGCAAAGACACGACAACGTTAAAACATTATGAAGCGCGCGTCCGCGAAGAAAGTAGCGCACTTAACTTTGAAAAAGCGCAAGAATATCAACAAATCGTAAAAAGCATTAAGCATGTGTTAAGTGAACAAAAAATCGAGCTCAAAACAAAGCAAGACGTTGATGTTATTAGTTTTGCAAAAAATAATGATTTACTCGGGCTTTTAGTTGTAAGTTACCGCCGGGGGATACGCCACGCCCAAACGTTTGAAGTTGTAAATCTTTTTGGCGAAGAAGAAGAACACTTAACGACATTACTTTTGCAGTACTACGAACATAAACTTGTGCCGCCTTTAATTATTATTGGTAGTTCACTTATTGCCCACAACATT
>CAZWRR010000025.1:0-12274 GCA_964635805.1 uncultured Staphylococcaceae bacterium | reverse complement strand
AATTATTTCAGCTTGGAGTTATCATTTAACTTGATTACTAATAGTTAATCTCCTTAAAACAAAAATACTTTCCAAAGGAAAGTAAGTTTGTACTTTCCTTATCGTTCAGAAATCTGCTTAGGGAAGCACTTACTTATGTTCATAAGAGTTGCTACTACACCAATCCCCTAAATGTAGTTCGAGATAAGGTCTCTCTCTATTTATACTGTTTTTCAACACAAATGTCAAAGGTTGCGACTACTTATTTTTGATTAAATCACCATAAACTATACCGCGTAAACCTGCGGCATTAGCTTCATCGGTATCAATATGCATCGCTAAGGCAAAGTCATCACGCACGCGGATGACAACATCACCATACGTTAATGAACGCACACCCGACTCTACTCTAACATTTACTATTTCACCATTAACAACATTAAATTCTTCTGCATCTTTATTCGTCATATGAATGTGACGCTTAGCGATAATTAACCCTTTTTCTAAAACAACTTCACCTTTTGGGCCAACTAGTTTAACGCCAGGCGTGCCGTTGATATCACCACTTTCACGCACGGGAACATCGATTCCTAATACACGTGCATCTGTAAGTGATACTTCAACTTGGCTTTCAGGGCGCGTTGGTCCAAGTATTGTTACTGATGGGAAACTGCCTTTTGGTCCAATAACTTGTAAACGTGTTGTGGAAGCGTATTGGCCAGGTTGACTGAGCATTGCCCGTATTTCAAGGGCAGCATCTTCGCCACAAAGTATTTTTAAATGTTCATCACTAATATGAATATGACGTGCTGATGTTTCAACTAATATTTTTCGCATTTTCTACCTCACTTCTTAACTTCTTTACTAGTATAACATTTAAATGTTATTTCCAACATTTTAGTGGTAAACTAATAGCGGATTATTATGTTAAAGAAATTTTTACAAAAACGGGAAAATCAAACGGAAATTATTCGTTTTGTCATCGTTGGCCTTATTTGCACAGCGATCGATTTTCTTGTAAGCGCACTTTTCTTGTACGTTATATACCCAAAAGAGCAACATAGTCTTTTTCTAGCAACATTTATGGGCCAAGTAGTTGGGATTATCGCTAACTATACATTATCAGTCTTGTTTGTTTATAAAAATGTAGCGAACAAAAAAGATTCACAGTCAGTCGTAGGTTTTTTACTATTTGCGGTGCTTTCTGTAATTAGTTTTTTCCTAAACTACGGCTTGAAGCTAGGCGCTGACGCAATTTTACCGTTTGACGATCACTTCTTCTGGTACGTTGTTGTTTTTGGCCTAGTTACACTTATCACACTTATTTTTAATTACGTTACACGTAAGCTCTTTATTTTTAAACCAAAACAAGAAAGCGACGAGAGCGAACAATAAAAATAAATTGATTTCTTCACTTCATTGTTGCAACTTAATGAAAAGTTGTTATAATAACAAATGACGCAGCCATGGCGGAAACGGTAGACGCGTACGGTTGAGGGCCGTATGGAGCAATCCATGAGAGTTCAAGTCTCTCTGGCTGCACCAGTTAACAATCTCCTGTATTGGGAGATTTTTTTATATTTGCACATTTTTTTTATTAAAAAAGCTATAATGATTTCAATAGAGAAAAATTTCCACATTAAAAGAGGTCATGATGAAAAAAGAAAAACCAAAAGTATCAAAAAACTTAGTATTTAGAACACCAATTTATTTAAGTGTGTGTCGCCAACTATTAAATGATGGGGCAGAGTATATCACCGCACCACAAATTAGTAATATAACTGGTGTTAACGTTGAGACTGTTAAAAAAGACTTAGCGCAAATTTGTAAAACGCCTGGTAATCCTAAACTGGGACGGAAAGCAGATATTTTGGTTAACGAAATATTAGACTTTGGTGTTTATTCAAAAATGACGAATGCCGTAATTATTGGTGTCGGCCATTTAGGCGGTGCTTTGCTTAATTATGATGGCTTTGAAGAATGGGGACTACGAATCAGTGCAGGATTTGATGAAAACCCAAAACTTCTTGGTGAAGTTGTTAACGGCATCACGATTTACCCACTAAATGAACTTTCGGCAATTATTAAAGAAACTAAAGCAGAAATCGCTATTATCACAACACCACGAAGCGTCGCTCAAAAAGCAACGGACGCAACAGTTGCTGCAGGTATAAAAGCAGTTTGGAACTTTGCACCCGTGCATATTAATGTGCCTGATCACATCATTTTACAGAACGAAAACATGGCTAGTAGTTTGTCATTGTTAAATTATCGATTAAACGTTAAAAAAACACGAAAAACAAAAAGGTAACAAAAACAAAACTCCCCGAAGGGAGTTTTGTGAAAAAATATACAACTAATTATTTAAACGTTTTTTTCATCTAAAACTGCAGCAAATTCTTTGAGTTTGCGTTTTAGTGGTGTAATAGCTTTACGCACATTACCTTGTTCAAATGGGTTGCGTAGTTTTGCTTTTTCTAACAATTCGACGAACGGATACTTTCCGCCTAAGCGGCAAAGACGAACGTATTTTTTCCATGCGCGTTCTTGATTACGCCACATTTCGCTGGCAAATTGGAATGAAGCAACTTGTGCGAGTGTGTAATCAATATAGTAAAGCGGCGCGGTAAATATGTGTGATTGACGAATCCAGAACGTTCCTTTTTCTAAGTAAGGAAGCCCACGATAATTACGAATTGGAATGTATTTCTTTTCAATGTCGCGCCACAAAGTACAACGCTCTTCGTGTGTTAATTGTGGATTTAAATAAACTTGTTCTTGGAATTCATCAACAGCGACACCGTAAGGTAAAAACTTAATCGTTCCTTCTAAATGCGAAAGACGGTATTTATCAGCGTCATCAAACATGCTTTCCATCCATGGGTAAGCAAAAAACTCCATACTCATTGAGTGGATTTCGCATGCCTCGAGTGTTGGTTGACGGTATTCAGCAATTTTAATATTGCGACTTTCATAACCTTGATAAGCATGGCCAACTTCGTGTGTTAACACATCAACATCACCGGCAGTACCATTAAAGTTAGCAAAAATAAATGGTGCTTTATAGCGAGGGAAGTAAGTCATGAACCCACCACCGCGTTTGCCTTTACGTGCGTCTAAATCGAGTAGTTCATTTTCAACCATGAAACGGAAAAATGCACCAGTTTCTAAACTAAGTTCGTCATACATTTTCATCGCTTTGTCAACTAAATATTTGCTATCACCAAGTGGAAGGGGATTACCATCCGCAAAGTCTTGGTTTAAGTCGTAAATACGTGCACCTTTAATACCTGCACGTTTTAAACTTTGCCGGTAAAGTCGAGTCGCTAGTGGCACAACTTCTTCGAAAATTTGTTCACGATAAACGGCGACCTCTTTGTGCGTATAATCAAGACGGCCAAGGCGTAAATAACCTAATTCTAAAAAGTTGTTAAAGCCAAGTTTTTTTGCCATTTCGTCGCGTGTTTTCACTAATTCATCGTAAATGCGACCAAATTCAGCATCATTTTGTTCAAAAAACTTTGTTGAAGCCATTGTTGCTTTTTTCCGTGTTTCACGATCTTTATGAACTGTGTATTTACCTAGTTGCGATAAGTTTAATTCTTGACCGTCAAACTTAATTTTTGCGCTTGCAAGTAGTTTGTCGTATTCACTTGTTAGCATCGCTTCTTTTTGCATTAATTCAATAATTGAAGGATCGAACGTACGTAAGCTCGCCTCAATCATTTGGAAGTAATAAGCACCCCATGTTTTTTCAAGTTCTTCGCGGAACGGTGAAGCAACGATGAGTTTGTTGAACTCATTTAATACGGCGGATAAGTATGGGAAGTTTTGATCAAGATATTCCCGTGCTTTTACGTATTCTTCATTTGTCGTATCTTGAGAGAAACGAACACTAATAATTGTCGCATCCGTGCGTACTTCTTCCATATACTTTGCGACGCGGCGCATGATACGTGTTGCTGCTTTCGCATCTTTTGCTTGACTAAATTGCGTAATTAATTTCATCAAGTCTTTTTGAATTTTCTCAACGTTTGGGATAACAAACGGATACTCACTAAATTTCATAGATTAATCCTTTTTGATGACTAAACTTGTTTCACTCATTTCCGTAGGCGGAGTATCGCCAAGCAAATCAATAATTGTTGGGGCGATGTTTCCAAGTTTGCCACCATCCTTTCTTAATTTTATTTTTTTATTATTAATGCCGAACTGCACTAAATTCGTTGTGTGCGCGGTACATGGCGTACCATCTTCTTCAAGTAATTTTTCCGCATTACCATGATCTGCAGTTAAAATTAGTGTTGCGTCATGCGCTTCCACCCATTCATGGATGCGCCCCACACATTCATCAACTGCTTCTAAAGCTTTTACGACTGCGTCCATAATTGCTGTGTGTCCAACCATATCTGGATTAGCGAAATTTAAAATAACGACATCTAAGTCACCTTTATTTAACTCCGCAATTAGGGCATCCGTTATTTCGTAAGCACTCATTTCCGGTTTCAAGTCGTACGTTGCTACCTTTGGTGAATTAATAAGTACGCGGCGCGCACCTTGCAGTTCGGGTTTTTCAACACCATCATAATTTACGGTACCATCAAAGAAAAAAGTAACGTGTGCGTATTTTTCTGTCTCGGCAATTCGTAATTGTTTGTAGCCGTTGTTTGCTAAAAAGACACCAAGACCGTTATCAAGTTTTGGTAATGAAAAAGCAATGTGGCCATGAACAGAATCAGCATACTTCATTGTGCAAACATAATAAAGGTTTGTAAATGTTTTGTTAGGAACGTACGCAACGTATTCCGGTTTACCGTCAATTAGACGCGGCGTTGCATAAAAGTTTGGATTTGTAATAATAGTACTTAGCTGAATTGCCCGATCAGGACGGAAATTCATATAAATAACGCTATCATTGCTTTCAAGTTTTGCATTAACATTGGCGTTATATGCAGGAATAACAAATTCGTCACTTGGTTCCATGTTTTGAGTTGGTAAAGCGCGATATTGCTCATTAAAATATGTATTGAAGTCCGTAAACGAATTGCCACTTCGATTAGCGATTACTTGAAACGCTAAGTCATTACGCATTAAATTTTTATCCCGATCCATTGCATAATAGCGACCACTAATTGACGCTAATTCACCAAAATTTATTTCATCCATATAGTCTGTTAATGCTTTTATATATTTTGGGCCGTTTTGTGGTGCAACATCACGTCCATCCATAAATGCATGGACGTAAGCGTTATCGACATTTTGTTGCTTTGCAAAAAGTAAAATTGCTTTAATATGTTCTAAATGAGAATGAACGCCACCATCACTTACTAAACCAAAAATATGTAACTTCGATTTATTCGCCTTAACATGAGCGAATGCTTGGAGATATTGTTCATTTGTAAAGAAAGATTTGTCTTTAATTTTTTGATTAATGTACGTAAGTGATTGATACACAATGCGTCCAGCGCCGATATTCATATGCCCAACTTCACTATTGCCCATTTGCCCTTTCGGCAAACCAACTGCTTCTTCACTGGCAGCAATTAATGTTGTTGGATAGTTTTTAAAAAAATTAGTAATATGCGGTGTTTTTGCTTTTAAAACTGCGTTGCCGATCGTTTCATTACTATACCCGTATCCATCAAGGATCGTTAAGATAATTGGTTTTTTACTCATTTTTACCTGCTTTCACTTAGTAATTATATTACTAAATAGTTTGAAAAGCAAAAACGAAGTTTAGTACTTTTCTTTTTTCGTTAGTCGCAATAAGAGCACAAAAGGTTTGAAAATTTTCGAATCGCAAATTATATTAAAATTATAGACTGCGTTATTATGGCGATATATTTCATCACGAATTAATTTGTCATTTTCAGTTAGAGCCTTTTGGTAATTAATTATTTCGTGCACTTCACTTACGTGTGCAGTTATATAAGTCTCTAATTGCTTTTGAATTTCACTTAGGTCTGCTAAGAGCAAAATAGTGTTTTCACGTGACTTTGGTAAGGTTATGCCACATTTTTGCCCGCTGTTATTAATTTCTTTTTTTATTAATTGGAGAATTGAAAGCTGCGACTCAACAAGTGAGGCGATTTTTGCACGCCGCTCCGTTATCTTCCGTCGATAATCAAGACTTAGGTGAATAAACACGAACGAGAGGAGCAAATACAGTGCTGTTAATCCGAATAAAATCCATAAGAAAACTTCCATACGTAGTAATTATACATTAATAACGATAAATGTTGTAGTATAGGTTACTTTGAAAACGCTTCGAAAATCGGTTGTTTTTGACTTTATATTATCAATAATGATAATATTTATATGGAGGTTTCATTATGGCTAAAAAAGAAATTATTGCTGCAATCATTTATGACTTTGATAAAACATTAACTGATCAAGATATGCAAAATTATAGTTTCATTCCAGCTTTAGGAATGACACCAAGTGAGTTTTGGCAAAAAACAGGTGAATTTAGTGCAGAAACTGGCGTTGAGCGAATTTTGTCATACATGTATATGATGGTTAATGAAGCAAAAGAGAAAGGGATTGAACTTACCCGTGAGTACTTATACTCGCTCGGTAAAGATCTTGAATATTTTAACGGCGTCTTAACATGGTTTAAGCGTATTAATGACTATGGTCGCAAAAAAGGTGTGAAAATTGAGCACTATTTAATTAGTAGCGGCACGAAAGAAATTATTGACGGTTCTGTCGTCGCCCATGAATTTACACAAATATTTGGTTGTGAGTTTTACTTCGACCCTGTTACTAATGTACCTATTTGGCCGAAGTTAGCGATTAATTACACAGCAAAAACGCAATTTTACTTCCGAATTACAAAAGGAATCAAGGATATTATTGATGATAACGCTGTAAATCGTAAACAAACACATCTACGAATTCCACGGCAAAACGTAATTTATATTGGTGATGGGATGACTGATGTTCCAATCATGCTTTTAGTACGTCAAAACGGTGGACATTCAATCGCTGTTTATCCTGAAGGCGAACGAAAAATCGTTCAACATCTATATGATGAAGGCCGTGTTAACTTTGTTTGCCCTGCTGATTACACTGAAGGGTCAAACATTGATACCGTTGTTAAACTCGTAATCGATGGTATCCGTCTTTCAAGTGACATCGAAAAAACATCACTTTAATAATATGGAAAATTATAACGTTAATGATTTAGTTGTTGGCACAATTACAGAAATTCGCTCATACGGTGCGATTATAAGTTTTAAAGATGATTACACTGGTTTTTTGCACATCAAACAAATTAGTGATAGTTACATTAGTAACCTTAAAACTTACTTAAAACTCCATTCGGAAATTCGCGTTCGCATTACCGAGAAAAATGCCGAGGATAAGTTTTTTCGCCTTTCATTAAAAGACGTTCCCCATGAAGAACGAATTGTGTTTGCCCGTAAAAAAGAATATCCTAATGTCCAACAAATTGCCGACGTTGATTTTTCAACATTAGAACAAAAACTACCGGAATGGATTAAGGAAGCATTGGAGGAAATAGACAATGATTAAACTAAATTTAGATTTTGTTAAACCGATATTTGATAAAGATGGTTATGCCAAAAAATTACAAACAGTTAACAACCTTATTAACAATAAAACTGGTTTAGGTAATGATTATTTAGGTTGGGCAACTTGGCCCATAGATTATGATAAAGAAGAATTCGAAAAAATTAAAGCAACGGCAGCACTTATTAAGCAAAAATATGACACGCTTGTCGTTGTCGGCATTGGTGGCTCTTACTTAGGCGCACGTGCCGCAATTGAAGCGCTAAACGGATTATACCCTGATAAAGCTGTTGAAATTGTGTTTCTTGGCCATACGTTTTCACCAAACTTAACTGCACAAACACTTAAATATCTTGAAAACCGCAACTTCGCAATTAATGTTATTTCTAAAAGTGGTACCACAACCGAGACGAGTATAGCTTTTCGCTTAGTGAAAAACCTTTTAGAAAAAAAGGTTGGGAAAGCGAACGCAGACGAACGCATTTTTGCAACAACAGATAAAAAAAGTGGCGCATTACGAAAACTTGCGCTCGAAAACAATTACACAACATTTACACTTCCCGGTAATATTGGCGGCCGTTATAGTGTTTTAACTGCAGTTGGTTTGCTCCCAATCGCAGCAGCGGGTATTGATATTGACGAATTAATGGCCGGAGCACTTCTTGCTTACAATGAAAGTGTTAGTAACGTCGATCATCCACTTTACACATATGCATTAACACGTGATTATTTATATCGTAAAGGTTATGCGGTAGAACTTTTTGTTACTTATGAACCGCAATATGCGATGTTTAACGAATGGTTAAAGCAACTTTATGGGGAAAGCGAAGGAAAACAAAAACGTGGTTTGTTCCCCGGTTCTGTGACGTTTTCAACCGATTTACATAGTTTAGGTCAATTTATTCAAGATGGTTCACCCGTTTTATTTGAAACAGTGTTTTATGTGAAAAATCCCCAAGATGATATTGTGATACCGCGTGAAAATGAGGATTATGACGAATTAAACTACTTAGCCGATAAAAACCTTGCCTTTGTAAATGAAAAAGCATTTATTGGCACGCGTGATGCCCACGTAAAAGAAGGCAATGTACCAAACATTATTTTCGATATTACGCAACTTGATGCTAAATCACTTGGTTATTTATTTTACTTCTTTATGCGTTCATGCGCTGTTAGTGCTTATCTTTTAGAGGTTAATCCATTTGATCAACCCGGAGTCGAGATATACAAACGTAATATGTTTGCGTTATTAGGCAAAAAATAAGGCGACTTAACGCTACACTATGATATAGTGATTTTAGTTGACTATGTAATAAGACAATGGTAATCTAATAAAGCATATTTGCTAGATATAGCGGATGTTTAGCTCAGCTGGGAGAGCATCGCCTTTACACGGCGGAGGTCGGGGGTTCAAGTCCCTCAACATCCACCAGTCTTGTAAATCCTGCTGGGGGAGTAGCGAAGTGGTCAAACGCGGCAGACTGTAAATCTGTTCCTTCGGGTTCGGTGGTTCAAATCCGCCCTCCCCCACCATTACACCGTATTGGGGCATAGCCAAGCGGTAAGGCAGCAGACTTTGACTCTGTCATTCCCTAGTTCGATCCTAGGTGCCCCAGCCATATTTCTCCCGTTAGCTCAGGTGGTAGAGCATTTGACTTTTAATCAAAGGGTCGCAAGTTCGAGTCTTGCACGGGAGACCATCTTGCCCAGATGGCGGAACAGGTAGACGCACAGGACTTAAAATCCTGCGGTAGCGATACCGTGCCGGTTCAAGTCCGGCTCCGGGCACCATTGAGAAAACAAACCAATCTCGGTTTGTTTTTTTATTTTCAAGAGCATTTTCACGAATCTATAATGATGTTTTGTTATAATTACTAAGGTATGACAGAACACGAAAAATACGAAAACCACATTAAATTATTACTCGGTCGGATTCGTCCTTATTTACAAAGCCATGGTGGTGATGTTGAATTTGTTAAATTTGAAGATGGTTTCGTTTACATTAAAATGACAGGCGCGTGTGATGGTTGCGCTTATGTCGACCAAACACTCGAGTACGGTATTGAAGAACTACTTATGGAAGAAGTTCCCGGTGTGCTTGGCATTGTTTTAGTATAAAACTTAGCTTTCAAACAAAAACCGCAGTTGCCTGCGGTTTTTTAATGCTTAGCTACTTATATAAATTTCCATCAATTTTTTTATTGTCACGGAAATGCTGAGCGATTAAGTCGCGTGTATACACAAATTTGTTTTCAAATTCAGCGCCATAAACTGGTGAGCCATCTAATTCTTGAATAAAACTAATTGTTGCAACTTTATAATAATCTAAACCAACAACATCTTTTTGTTCAATTGAAAAATGTGTCGCATAATTACTTGGGTTAGTCATCAAGCCTAATAATTGTCGTCCTAAAATTGACACAATATAAATTTCGTTATCAAATGGGAACGCTTGATAAATTTGTCCATACGTAATTTTACCTTTATTCATTTGCTCAACACGGACGCCACCATTAATATTATGTAATGCGGCAACTACATCTTCGTCTTTATACGCATCATGCATAACATGAACAGCAAGACGAGCAATTCCACGACGATCAAGATCGGCGTTAACAAGGCGACCAACTACTTCGTCTTTTAATTTATCAATTTCAAATTCTTGTCGGTAATAGTCGAGTAATTGTTTCGTTACTTCATCTTCAGCAAGGTTCATATCATAAATATTTTCAATTACGTCATGCGTCTTTACAATTAATTTTTTTGTATCTTTATTAAAACCAAACTGGACATGCATCACACCACGGCCATAAGCATTTGTTTGTAAAACAGGAATGAGGTCGTCGCGCAATTGTTTGTCATATACGTGCTGATGGCCACTGAATACAGCGTCAATTACTCTATCATCAATTAAATCTAAATGTTCGGTGCGTAAGTTGTTAGCCGTCCACGTATCGTGCGTTGCTAAAATAACGATATCGGCACCCCGATCACGTAACGCCGCCGCTTCTTCAACAACATAACTTGTTGTTACATCAAATTCGATGTCCGCGATTAAGCTTGATTGAATTGTGTCTTCTAGCGTGCTGCCCATCGTTCCAACGACCCCAATTTTCACGCCATCGCGTTCAATTAGTGGTGATTCATCGACAAAATCAACAGTTTCTCCACTATCTTTGTAAATAATGTTACTGCCTAAGTATGGGAAGTTTGCTTCAGCCTTGTTCGCAATAATTTCATCAATCGACCAGTCAAATTCATGGTTACCTAGCGCCATTGCTTCAAAACCCATGTAATTCATTGTCTCATTAACGATTTTACCACGCGATAAATTTGAATCAGCACTTCCTTGCCACATATCACCACTAGCGATAAAGATACTGCCGCCTTTGTTTTCACTGCGTTTGTTTAGTAAAAAGTTATTTAGACGCGCAATTCCCGGGTATTTTGATTCTTCATCACGTTCTAATGCACCATGGAAATCATTCAAACCATAAATATCAATTAGCGTGTATCCTTCACTATCAACGTTAGCGCTGTACGCACTATGGTTATAAGGTTCATATTCCGGTTTGTTTATTTTACCTTTACAACCTGATAGTGTAATTGCTAGAAAAGTCACTCCTAACATAAAGTTATTTCGTAATTTCATTAGCGTATATTCTCCTTTCGATTAACGATCAAATAGCCTTTGTGATTATTCACATCTTTTTTATTATATGTAAACCGAGAACCATCATGATTTATAAATAAACCACCCGCTTCGGTAACGATTAAGTCACTTGCCGCAGTGTCCCACTCTTTTGTGCCGGGCCCACTACGATAAAACATTTCAATAACACCTTCTGCTATTTTAAGCGCTTTTAAAGCCGAACCAAATGTAACTACATTAGTAATAAGATCATTATTACGAAGATAAAAGGATAATTCCTCGGTTCGAAGGTGATAGCGGGACGATGAAATTGTCAAATCCTCTTTTTTGTCATTAACGTATATTCGTTGTGGCGTTTCATTTTTAATTTGCCGAAACGCACCGTTGCCCGCACTTGCATAATACATCGTTTGTTGGACGGGTACATAAATTACCCCGACTTTAATTTCACCGTTAACGGCAAGGGCTATATTAACAGTAAACTCATCATCTTTGTTAATAAAATCTTTTGTCCCGTCAAGCGGATCAATAATCCACACATGACTGTTTTCAAGGCGTGATAAGTCATCTTCGCCTTCTTCAGTTAGAAAACTATAAGTGGGAAAAAGCGGCGCTAATACTTTTCTAATCGCTTCATCCGCATCTTTATCAGCAGCAGTTACCGGAGATTTATCATCTTTAATCTCAACGTTGTAATCACTATTGTAATAATCCATTATGATGGTTCCCGCAATTAACGCTGCATTTATAGCCTGGTTTAGTTCGTTTTGATACATTTAAATTTCCTCAGCTTTACTTAGAGTATTAAGTACATCTTTAATAAGCGCGGATGAACTTAAACGGCATCCGCTTGCTTTTAAATGGCCGCCGCCACCAAACTGGCGGGCAACGCTTTGTACGTTATAAAGTTTACTACGTAATTCAACAAATATTTTTCCGTTTTCATCTTCAAAGAAAGTTGCCCAAAGCGGATATTCACTAATGTTGCCGTAGATATTAACAAAATTTGTACCGTCACTCGCCTTTAGTCCGAGTTCAACAAGTTTTTCGTGCGGCACAAAAATATAAATAATATTTTGATATAGTTCGTAGTTATACATTATATACCCA
>CAZWRR010000024.1:0-12305 GCA_964635805.1 uncultured Staphylococcaceae bacterium | reverse complement strand
GCTGTTAACGATCCAACGTACTCAAACTATCAGTCGATTAGTGAAATTCCCGATCATGTCTCACAAGAAATCCGCCACTTTTTTCAAGTTTATAAAACACTTGAAGGCAAAGAGACGGTTGTCCACCATATGCAAGACCGCAATAGTGCTGTCCGCATGATTGAAGAATCACTTGCGCGCTATAAAGTGCACTTTAAAGACGGTAAGCCGATCGTTTAATTTATGCTTCATATTGTTTTAGTTTCGCCGGAAATGCCGGCTAATGTTGGTAATATAATGCGCACCGCCGTTGCCCTTGATGCAACGCTTCATATTATTTTGCCAACCCCACTTAAGTTTGATGACGCTAGTTTAAAACGTGCAGGTCTTGATTATATTAATAAATTAGTGTGGAAAACACATAATGATTTCGCGTCTTTTTGGCAAACGTGTAGTCCTACTAATTTTTATTTTATTTCGCGTTACGGCCGTGTGCGTTATGATAAAGTAGCGTATCCTGATAACACACAAAGTGTGTACTTAATATTTGGCAATGAGTCACACGGATTACCGGCCTTTATTCACGAACAATACAATGATCACTTATTACGTATTCCGATGGCGCCGAATGTGCGTAGTTTAAATTTAAGTAATAGTGTTGCGCTTGTTGCTTACGAAGTAATGCGCCAACGTGATTTTGCAAACTTAGCAACGCAAGAAGTGATAAAGCACGGGCTTAAGTAAGCCGCGTTGCACTTTTAAGCGCCACCCTTATATTTTCATCAACATTACGTAAATAAATCGTTTTATATTCGCGCACATGTACTAAACCAGGGAAACGTCCTTTTGTGACGTTTTTTACTAATGTATAAATTACTTCACCATCAACTTTGCCTGCAAGTGCAAGTACAGTCGAAGCGCCGGCCGCTAATACTTTTTCTAAATCGTTTGCCCCGCGGACAATAACGTGGGCACCACTTTCGTTTTTAATATGGAAAAAATAGTCGTCTTTACGGGCATGCTTAAACGTCAGCGTGTCGTTTTGTACGTTGTTTTTACCAAACATTATCGTTATGTCATCATAAACAAAAGTATAAGGAACGGTTTTCTTCACGTTCTTATGGCGCATTTCTTTTTTCGGCTTAATGTTTAGTTCACGACGAATTTCTTCAATTTCATTTTCATCATTTGTTTGTAATAACTGTGTAAATACTGTGTTGAAGTATGTTAAACGTTCATTTGTTGCCGCTATTTGTGTGTTTAAAGCTACTTCGGCGCGCTTTAGTTTTTGGGCCTTTTTAAAGAGTCGGTTTGCGTTTTCATAAAGTGAGATATTTTGTTCGTAATTTACTTTTTTGTCATTTACGATAAAACTATTACTTCTAATTACTGGTTTTTCCGTTAACAAAAAGTTGCCAGCTTCATAAAGGAGCGGAATCTCTTGCTGTTTTTGTACGTCTTTTTCTAAATTAACAAGCAATCTTTTTGTTTTCTTAATGTTTAATTCAAGGTAGATAAAGAGTTCACGATAATTTTGTTTTTTAATAAATAAATAGTCGCGCGCTAGATAACGCTCATAAAAGTTAATATTACTTGCATTAATTTGTGCGAATGTTTCACTTTTTTTTGGTAATTCATAAACAATATTACGGCGGAGCAAACGACCACGCAGCGTTGTGTCGTAACTATAACGGTACGCACTTAGTATTTCGTTTTTACTATTTAACACAAATGCATTGGGATGATGGGCAATTAATTCGATCATGAGTGTAAAATGCTCTATTTTAAATAAGTTGTCTTGCCGGGCAAACGTAAGCGCCAAAATAAGATCTTCATTAACCATCTTTATGTCAATTAGTTTGCCACCTAAAGCGCGCCGCGCATCGATAATAAACGAATGAAGTTCGCCCCCGGGCGGGTACGTTGTTTTGTTAATGTTTTTACTCACAAAAGGCGTGGCGTTATTTAGCGATATAAACAAGTTTTGTTTATGGGAAAACTCAAGCAAAAAATCACTAAGCGAAAGTTGACGGATTTTCCCTAAATATAAACTATTAATGTTACTAGCTTCTGTAATAAACGTTTCTAAGTCTTTAAAATACATTCTTTGCATACGTAAATGATACAATAAAAATTGTTAAACACACCGAAATACGGTATAATTTTATTACTTAATTTAAGGAGAAGCAAAGATGAAAAAAGGCAAAATTGTTTTAATTAGCGGTCCCTCAGGTGTTGGGAAAGGCACAGTGCAAAATGTGCTTTTAAATGATCAAAGTTTAAACTTAGTTTTTAGTATTTCAATGACAACTCGTGCCCCACGCGTTGGGGAAGAGCATGGCCGTGAATATTACTTCGTCACGCACGACGAATTTGCCGAAAATTTAGCGCGTGATAACTTTTTAGAACATGCCGAGTTCGTTGGCAATAAATACGGTACACCAAAAGACAAAGTGCTTAAACTTTTAGAACAAGGCTTTAATGTGCTCATCGAGATCGAAGTTGAAGGCGCGAAAAAACTACTGCAAAAAGTCGATAAAAAAGATATTGTAAGCATTTATGTAATGCCACCAAGTTTTGCCGAACTAGAAGCACGAATTAGAGGTCGTGGGACAGAAACAGAAGCGAAAATTAGTGAGCGACTTGCCCGCGCTAAAGAAGAGTTAGCGTTTAAAGGGCAGTATCAGTATCACGTAATTAATGACGACGTTAATCGTTGCGCACTTGAAATTAAGAATCTTATTAAAAACCATAAATAACGATGCAAATACTTAGTGTTTTAACCGAATACAACAAACTATCACGCCCGTTTACGTATTATTACGAACGTAATGATATCGTCAGTGGTGTGCGTGTTTTAGTTACGTTTAATAACCGGCAAATTGTCGGGTATGTTGTTGACGTTAATGACACAAATGAAACAATAAGTGAAGCTAGTGAGCGCTTAGGATTAAAACTTTTGTTAATCGATGAAGTGCTTGATGAAACGCCAATTTTAACGCCAGAGTTAATCGCCCTTAGTGAACAAGTAAGTAGCTACTACATGGCCCCACTTATTAGTGTTTTGCAGGCAATGCTCCCCCCATCACTCCGCCCAGCACGAAGCGCTTTACGCCAAGCACAAATCGCGTATGAATACGTTGTTCAAATTGCACGTCCACTTCACGAAGGTGAAAAGCTAACAGAAAAACAACAAGCAGTGTATAACGACATTAACACGAACAGTGAAGTTATTCGCAAAACCGCAAATGCCGGGCAAGTTGATGCATTAGTAAAACGAGGAATATTTAAGTTAGTGAAACGCGAAAAACATCGTTTCAGTATAAATAGTAATATTCCGCTTAACAAAGTTAAACTTACAAACGAACAAGAAAACGCTGTTAATGCAATTTATGCTGGTAGTAAAGAAACGTATTTACTCCATGGCATTACCGGAAGTGGTAAAACTGAAGTATATTTGCATCTAGCACAAAAATATATTGATACAGATAAAACGGTAATTATTTTAGTACCTGAAATTGCACTTACAGCGATGATGATTGCGGAATTCCATGCACGTTTCCGTGATCAAGTTGCGATTTTTCATAGTGAACTAACGTCCGCCGAAAAGTATGACGAATACCGTAAAATTGCTGCGGGCAATATTAAAGTTGTTGTCGGTGCCCGTAGTGCTATTTTTGTGCCGCTTACAAATATTGGCTTAATTGTTATTGATGAAGAACATGCCGAGTCATATAAACAAAACAATCTACCGTTTTACCACGCAACGACTGTTGCCCAAATGCGCGTGAAAGAAAGTAACGGCATCGTTGTCCTTGGTAGCGCTACCCCGCTTTTAGAAACGATGGCGCGCGCTAAACGCGGTGTGTATGGCTACGTTACACTTACAAAACGAATTAACGAAACAAAACTTCCGCACACAACAGTGGTGGATATGTTAAATTTACAAAATGTGCATCCAAATTCACCATTTATTTCCAAGCAACTACTTAGTGCGCTTGAAACGGTGTTAGAAAACAAAGAACAAGCGATTATTTTACTTAATCGTCGTGGTTATGCGCCGTACGTTTCGTGTCGCGAATGCGGTAGTTTAAAACAATGTGATGATTGCGGTATTACACTTGCGTACCACAAAAGTGATTACACAATGAAGTGTCATAACTGCTTGCGTGAATATAGTGTTAATGCCCCATGCACAACGTGCGGCGGGACGAATTTCCGCTTTAGTGGTTTTGGCACGCAAAAAGCAGAAGAAGATTTACAAAAACTATTACCACAAGCACGCATCCTCCGGCTTGATAGCGACGTTGCTCGTAAACGGGAAAATACGTACCGCACACTTGAAAAGTTTCGGGCTTACGAAGCGGATATTTTATTAGGGACGCAGATGGTCGCAAAAGGGCATGATTTCCCGCTTGTTTCGCTTGTTGGTGTTTTAAGTGCGGACGCTGCACTTGCATATCCGTCATTTCGCGCAAGTGAGCGCACTTTTCAACTTATAACACAGGCAATTGGCCGCAGTGGTCGCGCTAATATTAGTGGCCGAGCAATTGTCCAAGCATTAGCGACAAATCATTTTGTCGTGCAAACAGCGAAAAACCAAGATTACTTAACGTTTGCAAAACAAGAAATGTATATGCGCAAACTTAGTCATAACCCCCCGTATTACTTTTTAATCAACGTAACGCTCTCGCACACTGATGAAACGTTACTTATTGACACACTATTAACACTTAAACGTAATTTAGAACAAACGCTTCCAAATGATATTGAAGTAGTAGGACCACATACCGAACGTTATTTTAGTTACGGTAAGAAAATCAATAAAACATTAATTATTAAACATCGCAATTACTTTAAACTTAAACCGCATTTACTGCGCTTATTGCGTCCGTTTACGGAAAAAGGTAGTTTTGATGTTAAAATAGATGTCGATCCAAATGACACTTAAGGGAGAATAAATTTATGGTTATTATTAAAGTTTATAGTCAAGATGTTTATGCCGCTGCTGAAGTTAGCGAAGAGCATACAACCGCACTTGAAAAGTTATTAAAAGTTGACGCTAATTCACTCTTTTTTATTGGTGGGGATGCTTCACTTATTGCCCGCGGTATTGAGCAAGCAAACTGGTTTACGTATTTAGAAGTTGAACTACCCGAAACGCTTAATGTTTACCGCGATGAACTAGCCGCATATTTGCATGACGCTTTTAGTAATTATGGTGTCCATACGAAAATTAAATTTATTAATTATCGTGAAGAAGATGTTGTCACATTTATTAATCCCGAATACAAAGTATTCAACGACATTATTATTGAAGTTGAACCAAATTATGATGACGTTTCCTTGCCAGAAATGGAATTAAGTGACGACTGGGACTCATAAAAGTCGGTAAAAAACCGTTTTAAAATAGTAAAAGTTACGTTTTATCTTAATTAGTGTTAAAATAACACTAGGTGGTTTTAATATGGAAAAGACATTAAGAAGTTTACATGAAATTATTAGCGGCAACGTTTCGTTTCAACAATACACACGTATTTTGAAAAATGACGCAAATTATGATGAAGATGAAAAACGACAAATTAGGATGCTTGTTAATCAAGTAATTAATTTTTATTTTCGTTATGAAAACATCGTGAATTACGGCGAAGAAGAGCCGTTTTCACTGCGCTCGATTATTTTACTCGCGCTTTATTCGACAAACATCCGCCGCGGTTTTGTTGCTTTTTCATATGAAGAAATGTTAAAAATGGCTGGAGAAGACGAAGCGCGTATCAGCGCTAAATACAGTAGTGAAGACTTTCCCCTCCGTATTCCCGAAACACTTAGTAAAGAAAATTTCGAATTAAGTTTAGCGACACGCTTTAGTGTCCCGCTCTTTTTAATTGAAAAACTTCGTGATGACATCGGCCGCCGGAATATCGTCCGTTTCTTTACAAAACGGTATGAAGAGCGTTACGGCATCGTTAATGAAAAAATTAAAGACGTTGAAAAGTTTTATGAAAAATATCCTGAGTTTACGTATGACGCAATTAATGAAACGTTTATTTATAGCGCTCGTGGTTACTTAAAAGACACTGCAGCGTACAAAAACGGTGAAGTAATTGTTAGCTCTTATAGTGTTCTTGATATGTATGACCGGATTATTGCTTTAAATCCTAAAACTGTCTTGTTTAATCTTTATGATAATTCAAACTTGCTTTTACTCTTTGCGTTTTTAAACCCCGATATTAACGTTGTCGCGAATATCCCCAGTTTAAAAGCACGCCGTATTTTAGAACACTTAACGAAAAAGTTTGAACTAACGAACATTCGTGTGCGCCAAGCGCATGAGGAACAATTTGATTTAGTTGTCGTTTGCTTAACTAATTCAAACATTAACGGCAACGTCCGACACCGCGACTTGTATTTAAAGTTGCAAGACGATTTTGCCAAAAGCGTCGACAAAGCAAACAAAGAATTAGCGTTAAGCGCAAGTAACGTAAACGTTAACGGCCACTTATTAATGATGACGAATACGGTAATTCGTGACGAAACGCATTATCAAGCTTTAAATTTCTTAAAAGCGCATGAAGACTTTAACTTATTACGTGAAAAACAACATTTCCATTTTAATGATGGCCACGAATCGCTTTATTACGCTTTGTTTACTAAAGTAGAAAGTATTGAACCATCCAGTGAACAACCTCTATAATTTTTTTGACACGACCCGCAGTGAACTTGAACAAACACTAGCGAACTTTAATTTAAAACCGTACGCTGCTAAACAAATTTTCGAATGGGTTTATGAAAAAGATGTCCGCGACTTTGCAGCGATGAGCAACATTGCCTTAAAAGCACGCAGTGAATTAAGTAATTACTTCACGTTCCCAACGTTACAAACAAAAAGCGTGCAGCAAAGTAAAGACGGTACGATTAAAATGCTTTTAACACTTTTTGACGGTCATCACGTGGAAACAGTGTTAATGCGTTATCGCTACGGTAATGTCGTGTGTGTTACAACACAAGTTGGCTGTAATATGGGCTGTAAGTTTTGTGCTTCGGGCTTGCTAAAGAAGAAGCGCTCACTCACCGCGGGCGAAATGCTCCAACAACTGCTCACGATGAACGCATATATGCGCGCTAACGGCGAAACAAAACTTACAACGCACGTAGTGCTTATGGGCATTGGCGAACCGTTTGATAACTTTACGAACACATTACGTTTTATTGAATTAATTAACGATCCAAAAGCACTTGCAATCGGTGCGCGCCATATTACGGTAAGCACATGCGGGCTTGTTCCGAAAATTATCGAGTTTGCAGATCTTAAACTACAAGTAAAGCTTGCAATATCGCTCCACGCGGCAACGGACGCAAAACGCAATCTTATTATGCCGATTAATAGTGCGTATCCGCTCCGTGAACTAATGGATGCTGTGCGCTATTATGAACGAGTTACGAACAAACGAATAACGTACGAATACATATTATTAAAAGATTTTAACGATAGTGTTGACGATGCTTTAGCACTTGCGCAGTTAATTAAAGGGACGATGGGTTTCGTTAATTTAATTCCGTATAACAGTGTTGACGAACATGACTTTGAACGCGCTCCCGAGCGTAACGTACGCGCATTTGCGCGCACATTGCTACAAGCTGGAGTAAGGGCGACGGTCCGGAAAGAGTTCGGCATTGATATTGATGCAGCATGTGGACAATTACGAGCGAAGGAGGAACGAAAAGATGGCAATCGATAAAGGGACATTTTTCGCCCATAGTGATCGTGGGTTAGTGCGACTCCATAATGAAGATAAAGCAGCGGTACTACTTAACCAAAAACGTGATTTGCTGTTCGTCGTATGTGATGGACTTGGTGGCCATAACAAAGGCGACTTTGCCGCAAAACTTGCAATTGACTTATTAATGAAAGCATTCGCAACGAACCGCGGCTTCCGTACAACACGAGGGGTGCGCCGGTTTTTTGGCAAACAAATTAAAGCAATTAACAAAGCGATTTTTGAAGAAAGCATTTTAAGTAACGATATGAATAACATGTCGACAACACTAAACGCTGTCGTCTTAACGAAACGAATGCTTGTTAATTTAAACATTGGCGATAGCCGTTTTTATTTAATTGATCACGATAACGTAAACCAAATTAGTGAAGATCAAACGGTCGTCGGTTATTTGCTGCGTACTGGCCAAATTACGGAACAAGAAGCACTTAACCACCCGAAACGCCATATTTTAACGAATGCGCTTGGCACCCTCCCAACAATTTCGTTTGATATGAAAAAATTACCGTATCGTGGTGAACGTATTTTAGTGTGTAGTGATGGGCTTTATAATATGCTTGATAACAAAGATATTTTAAGCGTGCTTAATACGAATAAAGATACAGAAACGAAAGTCCATGATTTAATTGAACTTGCAAAAGAACGGGGCGGCGCTGATAATATTGCCGTCTGTTTATGGGAGATGAAAAATGATTAGGATTGGCGACCTTATCGATAACCGCTATCGCATTTTAAGTGTGCTTGGTGAAGGTGGGATGGGGAACGTCTTTGAAGCAATCGACATTATTACAAAACGCAATGTTGCCCTCAAGTTTTTAAAAGCAACAGTTGCCAAAGATAAAGTAAACTTAGCGCGCTTTGAAATTGAAGCACGCGCCACGGCAATGCTTAATCACCCAAACATTGTCCGTGTTATCAGTGTCGGTAAATATGACAACTTACCATACATGGTAAACGAATTAATTGTTGGTAAAAATTTAGAAGAAGAACTAGAATTACGAGGGAAATACACGTATTTAGAAGCAATTGACATCGTTGAGCAACTTTGCAGCGCTGTAAGTGTTGCGCATAAAAACGGCATTATTCACCGTGATATTAAACCTAGTAATGTGTATATTACGCGCGACGGTCTTATTAAGCTTGGCGACTTTGGTATCGCCCGCTATCAAGACTCAAAACGCGTAACAAGCAACACGAACATCGTCGGTAGTGCTCACTATTTAGCACCCGAAGTTTGTGAAGGGGGCGAAGCAAGTGAGCGCAGTGACATATACGCCCTTGGCATTAATTTATTTCAATTAGTGACGGGACAAGTGCCCTTTGACGGCGATAGTAACGTCACAATCGCGATTAAACAAGTACGGGAAAAGTTTCCAAATCCTCGTAAATTTATTAAAACAATTCCGGCAGAGTTAGAACGAATTATTTTAAAAACTGTCCGAAAAAAACCACGTGAGCGCTATCAAAGTGTTGACGAACTAAAGGAAGATTTAGCAAAACTAAAAGATAACCCGAAATTGCTCGAACCACGGCAATCAATTTGGGTGCGCTGGTTTGGCTTTGCAACGGAGTAAGATGCGCGCTCTAGTTGTTAACAAACAAAAATCAAGTTTCATCGTCGAAAGCGGTGGCCAAGTTCGTGTATGTAAGCCAAGTGGCAACTTAATTAAATCGCGCAAACATATTTTTGTTGGTGATTTTGTTCGTGTTGCGGCGGAAGATGATTTAATTACCGAGCTGTATGAACGGCGGAACTTTTTAATGCGGCCCCCGCTGGCTAACGTTGATCTTGTGCTTATTGTGATGTCGCTTGTTGCGCCCGATTTTAGTAGTTTACTCGTCGAAAAGTTTTTAAGTTACGTTAATTTTGCCGAAGCAAAGCCGCTTGTTATTATTAGTAAAATTGATTTAACTGACGAACAAAGCGCCGCGGAAAACCTCGAGAGCTTACGTTTATTAAATATTCCTTATTTTATCGTTAATAATAAAACGGGGGAAGGTGTTGCTGATGTTAAAAAGTACTTGGCAAACAAAACCGTCGCACTTATGGGCCAAAGTGGTGTGGGTAAATCAAGTTTTGTTAATGCATTAACGAACTATAAACGCGAAATCGGCAAATATAACATTAATGTTAACCGTGGTCGTCACGTGACGAAAGAAGTAATAATGCTTCCCTTTAACGGTGGTTATATTGTTGATACACCTGGCTTTTCTTCGTTTGATTTACCACTTACAAAAGGCGATTTAGCGGAAAATTATCCAGGCTTCAAACAATATATCGGTGCGTGCCGCTTTAATGATTGCTTGCATATTAACGAACCGGGGTGCGCTGTAAAACGTGATGTTAGTCAAGGTCTTATCAGTGCGGAAACTTACAATAACTATGTTACAATTAGTGATGAACTAAAAAGACATGCGGAGGATTATTAAATGGCTAAAACAATTGTTGCTCCTTCTTTGCTTGCTGCAGACTTTCGCTTTCTTGATCGCGAACTAAAATTACTACAACAAAACAACATTAAGTTTTTACATTTCGATGTAATGGATGGCCATTTCGTCCCTAACCTTTCGTTTGGCTTAACACTTTTAGAAGCACTTGCGCCGCATTACGACTTTGTCTATGACGTCCACTTAATGATTACTAACCCACAAGACTATGCGCTGCGCTACATTGAAAAAGGCGCAAATATCGTAACGTTTCATCTTGAAGTCTTTGAACAAAAAGAAGATGTACTTGCTTTAATTAGACAAATTAAAGATGCGGGCGCAAAAGTTGGGATTAGTATTAAACCAAAAACATGCGTTAAAACACTTTTACCGTTTTTGCCGCTTATAGACTTAGTTTTAGTAATGTCGGTCGAACCTGGTTTTGGTGGGCAAGCTTTTATGGAGTATTCACTTAAAAAACTCGCCTTTTTCCGTGCGCAAAAAGCAGAGCACGGGTATAAATATATGATCGAAGTTGACGGCGGGATTAACGGTGAAACCGGGAAACTTGCGAAAGAAGCAGGTGCCGAAGTGCTTGTTGCCGGTTCATACTTGTTTGGCAAAGAAGATATCGGTGCGCGCATTAAAGGACTAAGGGAATGAACAACATTATTCTTGGTGCATTTTTAGTTGTATTTACGCTTTTTGCTGTAACACTTTTGTTTCAACTTAATATGTTTAAAATAGCGCAAAAACGACCGTACTCATTTCGCAATGAACTACCCTTTGAGTTAACGGAAGGCACACCAGCGCGCCATTACCATTTTCAGTACGTATTGCACGGCTTAATAAGTCTTGCAATGCTTGTTTACGGGGTTGCGTTTGTGTTTCGATTTAATCATATTCGCTATTATTATGATTACATGATTTTAAGCGGCCTTGTTATTAGTGCGTTTACGTACTTTTTCGTCTTTTTCTTTAAGATTAATAATTTAAAAGGCCATATTTTAGTGCTGCTTTTCTACGTATTCGCGCTATTTACGGCGTTTTTAGGGTTTGGTCTTTCATTATATTTGTCGCCATACGAATTACTTACAAATGAAAATCTTAAACTCGTATTTACTGTTATTAACTTTGTCAGCGCAGCGGTTATTTTACTCTTAATGTTTAACCCAAAACTTGCACGCTGGCCGATGATGGATAAGATTACGCAGCAAGATGGCACCCTCATAATATTGCGTCCCAAAACATTTATTTTAGCGTTATATGAATGGCTTTTTGTTGGCATTCATTTATTATTTATTTTACTAAGTTTTGTTACGCTCTTTTTCTAAAAGAAAGTGCAAAAAAGTTACAAAAAAAACGCTCAACAGAGCGTAATTTTTTTAAAGGGCCATTACTTAGCGATTTTTATTAAGTGATCGATAAGCACGAGCGGACATGCGGACTTTTTGGACTTTACCATCAACTTCAACTTCGAATGTTTGTAAGTTTACACCCCAACGCCGTCTTGTTGCTCGGAGTGAGTGACTACGTTTGTTTCCACTTAATGGGCCTTTGCCTGATACTGGACAATGTCTTGCCATAACAATCCCTCCTTCCGCGTTAATGCTTTGTTAGATTATCATTAATTAAAGATTAATGCAACACATAATCACATTTTAATTTTCGGAAACTTCGCACGATAGTCCGCTTTTGTAAGTAAGTTTGGACAACGCACTAAAAGCTCTTTGTAAATTGTCTTGTTTTTATCATGAATTATATAACGCTCATCGCCGCGATTTGTAAAAAAACGAATCGAGTTTTTTTTGTCGGAATAAAACTCATCAATAAACCATATATCTTTATACGGGTAATAAAGTATTTGTTTGCCGCGGTAGTGCTTTAATTCTTTTTTACTAAAGACGTAGTAACTACGTCTGTTAGCGAAAATAATGTAAAAAGCGGTAACAAGTGTCCACGCCCCAAGTAAAATATAATGAAGAAGGACGGGTGGCCATGCGACGGCAATCATGAAATAAAAGACGATCATACTAATTAAATAAATCGGAATAAAATATTTTAAAACATGGCGCGGATCGGCGTAAATTCTTTCGTTATTCATACGTTACTAATTAAAAG
>CAZWRR010000023.1:10587-12329 GCA_964635805.1 uncultured Staphylococcaceae bacterium | reverse complement strand
AGAATAATAAGCAGGAGGGTGTTACATGGCAAGCATAATTAAGCCCGGGCAAGCAGGTAAGGGATATACAGATACAGGCACGAGCCAGTCAGGCACAGGTCAGGCTGGGTCTGTTGCGCCAGCTACTGCTATATTACCCAAAGCACCAGTCACGACTGCTCCTGCCACCAGCCAGGCTGCCACGAGCGGTATTACAGCTGCTACTGTCCTGAAGAAAGGCACCAAGTCTAACGAAGTTACTTTGTTGCAGCAAGCGTTAAACGCCAAAGGCTATAATCTGGCGGTAGACGGTTCGTATGGCGGTGCTACTCAGGCAGCGGTTATTGCGTACCAGAAATCTATGGGCTTGTCTGCTGACGGTGTTGCAGGTGTTAACACATTGACCTCGCTAGGGTTGCTGGGCCAGCCGGCAGCTACAGGGCAAAATGCTGGGCTGCCATATCACCCTATAGATCAGTATACAGATACCGGCACCAGCAAAAGCGGTACAGGCCAGACAGCCCATGTCCGGCCAGTCGATACTATCCAGCCAGCTATCACAGGGGCTGCTCCTAAGCCTGCTGGTGCCTCGTCAGCAGCCTCTCAGCCTGCTCAAGGTCAAACTATACCTCAGACACAGCAAGGGGCCTCTACCGGGGCTATAGGAGGTTCTGCAGGCATAGGGGGCGCAGGGATAGGTTCTGTTCCGGCCAGTACAGGAGCAGGATCGACACAGGCTGTTGTTCCACCAACTACTGGATATACTCCCAGCGTAGAAGTACCAAGGGCAGAGCAGGTTGCTCAGCAAGCCCCGAACATGGCAGATTACTTGCTGCCGGAATACCAGCCGAGAGATAATCCGTATTTGTTGCAGCTTGAAACTATGGAGTTTGATTATAATCCGTTTGAGGACGAGGACTATCTCAGACAGGCAGCGGAGTACGAGCAGCAGGTAGTAGATATGATGGTAGGCAGAGGCGGTCTCTGGTCATCCGTTACCACCAATGCTTTGCAAGCTAGTCTGTTGTACTTGCAGCAGAACATGACCAAGCAGAAGTTCGAGGAGTTTAAGGCTGAACGTGATTTCGTGTTCCAGCTGGCCCAGTTCACAGCAGACGAGAGCCAGCGTGACTTCCAAAATTATATGACCCAGCAGGAGTTTAGGTTCGCCCAGTATCAGGATGAGTGGAAAAGGTACACGTGGCAGGTTGAGTTTGCTTTTGAACAGGAGAAGGAAGCTTGGAAGCGGTATGCTTGGGAAGAAGAGTTCGCTTTCCAGAAAGACCAGGAGACATGGAAAAGATATGCTTGGGAGCAGGAGTTCAACTTCCAACGCAATCAGGCTGCTATCAGCAATGCTTTGGCTCAAGCCAAGTTCAAGGCGGATCAGGCTAATGCAGCTGCACAGCTCAAGCTACAACAGCAGAAGATGCAGCAGGATGCAGCCAATGCGAGGTACAATCTGTTCTCAGACAAGGTGTCGAACAATATCGTTGAAGCGTATGACGTAATGCAGTCTGCCGGCAAGAACCTTGTCGTGGACGAGCGCAAGATGCTGGAATTTGTCGAAGCTTGGGCCGGGTCTGATCTAGGCAAGGCCAGTCCTAATGTTGCAGAATACTTTGGTGTTACCAAGGGTACTAACTTTAGTTCGTCTACAGCCCAGTCTGCTATCACTAGGAAAGCTACCGAGCTTAAAGTCAACGCTCAAGAGATACTGGACTATGCCACAGTGTTTGGCAGGGAGAAAGACCTGTTTGACG
>CAZWRR010000023.1:0-10487 GCA_964635805.1 uncultured Staphylococcaceae bacterium | reverse complement strand
TTTGAAAGAGAGTTAAAGAAAAAGCTATACAGTATGGGTATCAGCTCCACCAGCAGCGATACCCTTATTAAAGATTACAGCGCACAGCGTGACTACAGGTCTTTTGATACATATCGCAAGACTGATCTTTTGTCGCAGAAAGAACAGGATTATATTGACGATCTCAAGTTCAAGTCATACATCAAGGAAGAACAAAAGCGCAGAGAAACGTTAAGCAAGATTTCATCTGTCACACAGACCACCAGTAATATGCAAAAGATAGAGGACCTGCTTAACCAGTCGCAGATAGAAAAGGTCAAGGCCAGCAAGCTGTTTGACTTTGCCAAGTCATACTTTGACGAGATCAAGGAAGAGCCTACTTATCATAATTTATACGATAACTACATAGACGAGGTTGCCCGGAGCCGGGCCAGTGTTACCAAAGAGAAGCCTGATGTGGCACGAGAGTATGCGCAGCAGGAGCGACCATTTAAGCGTTGGCTGTGGGAGAGGGCTATTGACGAGGTGGCTAGGTCTGATGCGCTTGAGGGCGTTGTAGACCCTATGGAGTTCAGGCGAGAGCTTATCCACAAGCTGCCCAGCGGAGAGCTAAAGCATATCGAGCAGCCTAAAACAGAGGAATTGAGCGGGTTCCAGCAGTTTGCCAAATCAGTCGCAGAGACTGTACTACCAGGAGCTAAGCCCAAGCCGGAGCAGGTGCCGGGAGTAGGCACAGGTCAGCTCGAGCTGGAAAACAAGAGAGTTAGCGGAATTGAAGCTGTCGGGAAGCAGTTTGTCGGTAGTCTTGTTGGTACGATGCGTTCTATGTTTACTGCTGGCACATTTACGCCGGAAGAGCAAGAACAAAAGAAGGCAGAGCATAGGGATGCAGAGAGCTTGTCCGGTGTTGAGAAGTGGCTTGCCAATGCTATGGTCAAAGGTGCCAAGAATATGGCTAAGTCTGGCTCAGGCAGGTCATTGCTTAAAGCTGCTGAGGCTGTAGATGTTGCCGGGCAATCAGCGAGGGCAGAGGACTACATTCTTTCTGCCGGATATAACCTAGAGCAGGTTGAGCAGAAGCTATATAGCGAAGCAGACATGGAAAACAGAGCTTGGTATACAAAGCTGTTTTCCCAAGCGATCAATACCTTGCCTACAATCGGGCTTGTGTCTGCTACAGGTGGGTTTGGCCTCACAGCGTTAGCCGTATCGGGCGTTAAGACACAATCAGAAAACATAACGCGCAGGCAGCAAGCCGGAGAAGACATTAGTGCCGGCGCAGGGATAGCCTATGTTATGGGCAATGTCGCTATTGATGTACTGTCTCATGCTGCCTTTAGTCGACTAGCTACACCGGGCGTTGATTCAGTGGGGCAATCTCTTACTAATGCAATAAACGGTTTGTCTGCCAAGATCTTTGGTTCGAGTGCTAGGGTTGTTGGCACAAACGCTGCACAATCTGCTTTGAAAATGGCCGGCAAAGAGTTGGCAAAGGTCATAGCCGAGGGCGGGGCTATCAATCTTACTAACTATGTTTTGTCAGGCTTCTTGAGCAAGGTGACGGTCGATAAAGAGCGTGCTTTGATGGGCCTGAACAAAGATGAGCTAATCACTATTACTGGTATGCTAAGCGCATTTGCATCTGGTGGGTTGCGTGGCGCCATGGTAGGCGTAGGGCGTTACGCAAGGCAGAAGCAAACACTAGATGCTCTTGCCAAAATGTCAGGACGAGATGCCAAGGATGTGACTGTTGGCGAGCTTTGGCAGCTGTATCTTGGTACTCTTAAAGATGCAGAGGGCCAGGGCTATACACAGGACTTCGCCAAAGCATCAGGCCGGGCCTTGCAGACTGTAGTGGACGGGCAAGAGGTAACAGATGCTGGTGCCAAGCTTGTTCCTGTTGGCAAAGCAGCAGAGCCTATTAAGACAGAAGTAGTAGCTGCTCCGCAAGCTGCTACTAAGCTAACGCAGCCAGCTCCTGCACAGGTTAAGTCGCCCCAGAGCCTACCGCAGGAGCAGAAACAGGAGCTGATAGATAACACGATCAAAGATGTTGGTGCTGCCGAGGAAACTAAACCGACTAAGACTGTTAAGCCAATTAGCACTGGCGCAACTATTTCGTCATCTATTACTCCTACTGAATATCAGGACACCAAGGTTGCTGTTCTTAAAACAGGTGATGTGATACCGTCTATGGACCAGAACGGTATAGCCAACCCTGATTATGACATGACCTATCAGCCGAGGGATGTTAATAGGCGTGGTAGTACAGAGCAGATCAACGAGATAGCAAGCAATCTCAACGTCAAGAAGATGTATGAGAAAGAAACTATCCAGAATGGCATGCCTGTTGTTGGCGCAAATGGGATGGTCATTGCTGGCAATCACAGAGTGGCTGCACTCCTTAAAGTCAAGGAACAAAACCCAGATAAGTACGAGGAATACAAGCAGTATGCACGTGACCATGCACAAGAGTTAGGGCTTTCTGCTGATGATCTCCAAGGCGATTTTATTGTTACTAGGATGCTGCCAGAGGGAACAGACCTACAGCAGGTAGCAGACCAATCTAACATTGCTGAGCAAAGAGCTATGTCACCGCCGGAGCTGGCTAAGAGAGATGCCGGCTTATTGACTGACAATGTGATTGATCTGTTTGTAGGCAGGGAAGACGGTTCTTTAATGACAGCAGAGAACCAATCTTTTAGGGAGGCTTTTATTAGCGAGGTCCTTGGTGGTAACACAGATGGAGTTATGGATGACAAGGGCAATTGGAGTGTTCAGGGGTTAGAGAGGCTATCTAATGCAATTCTATACAAGGCATATGGCAGCACAAGGATTGCAACACTTGCTACAGAAACACTTGACCACAACTTCAAGCGCATTGTTACAGCGTTGAGAAACGTTGCGCCACAAGTCATTAAGTTCAGGGATATGGTTGCTAAGGGTCAGGCTCATGATATAGATGTTGCTAAGCTTATCATAGACTCAACAGAGAAATGGATTGACTTAAAACAGTCTGGACAAAACCTTGATATGTATGTCCGTAATGTTGAGATAGACGAAACACCGGAGTCTATCAGGGCCAAAGAGATGCTCAGGCTTATCGACAAGAATAAGGGCAGTCACCAGAGGCTGACAAGGCTGTTCAATGACATAATCGGCACCGCTGTTGATGCTGGGCACCCACAGCAGCTGTCTATGTTTGATGATGGACCACCAATCACTATTGATGAAATATTAGAGATTGCGAATAGGAGAGATGAAAATGACACAATCACAGAAACCACAGGAGCCGAGGTCCCGACTCAAGTATCGGGAGAACGTAGTTCGGGAGATGGTGCAAAGGTTGAACAAAAAGGACCAGCAGAAATCCAAACAGAAAGCAAACAAAAGGCCAACAAGCAAGTCAAGGTAAGCGAGGACCGCAAGGCAAAGGCATCTGCTAATCGTGATAGCAAGTTGCAGCTAAAGAAATCTATCCCAATCGTAGACGAGGGTACACCTAAATACAAGATGCCCGACAAGGGTTACAACAAATACCTGATGGCTCTTGCCAAGAAGCTGCTGTCTCCTGCACGATACGACAGGTTAGATGCAAGGGTGGCTGGCCAGTTTAAGGCAACTCCTGAAGAAACTAGCGTCCATGTCAGCAGCATAACAGCTACAAGGACACTGGCCCACGAGATAGGCCATGCTTTGGATTATCAGATACAGGGCAGATACTTTGAGGGGCATGATGCCCTTGAGTTAAGAGACCGCTTCCCTGGGCTTGAGGAAAAGGAAATCAAGTCCGAAGCGATTAAGGTTAGCCAGGCTGTCCGGCCTACCGATACATGGGATGATTATCGTGATAGCAATACTGAGCTGATATCTGATGTGTACTCTCTGTATCTGCTGGACAAAAAAGCATTACACAGCATATCGCCCAAGCTGTATGCAGCTGTTACAAAGGCTATCAAAGACAGCGATATTGCGGATGATGTATCTGACACGGTTGGCAAGGTTACATATGAGAAGACTCCTGCTTATGTAGAAAGCATTAGCCCTATTGACCGTGCCCCTGATATGACGGACTATGCCAAAAAGACTTCTGACAAGGCATTGGCTGTTGTTGCAAGGAACGCAAGGGAAAGATCAGCATATATAGCCGACAAGAAGTTTATCACTAAACGCTGGAACAAAGATTACACTGAGCAGGAGCGACAGGATGCAGGTGCACTTGTCGAGGGCATCAGGAACCTTGTAACAGGCGAAGAACCTGTAGAAACAGACCGCCTGAAAGAGCTGGTAACAGATTATCGTTATGAGATAGAAAAGATCAGGGAAGAGTTAAACAAGATCGTGGCTGATATAAGTGACGAGGACTTTATAGCTTTCCTTGATGATTATTTACCACACTTTTATGAGCAAAACGATACCCTGCGTGACTTCTCCAAAGCGTTTGCCAAGAAGATGCGAGCATCTAAGGAGCGCAAGCTGCCAACACTTGAGGATGCTGTTAAGGCTGGGCTGAAGCCATTGTCGCAGGATGTTGCATTGCTGCTGGACAAGTATGTTCAGATAAACGCTACTGCTGCTTTTAATATGCAGTTTGTTAACGACTTGTTCTCCCTGACTACTAAAGATGGTCTGGGCATTATTTCTGAGATCAACCCTGACGGTACATGGGAGCGAGTAGATCACCCTGCTATCAATAAATTCTATGCAAGAGTATCTGGCAAGGACAAGAAAGAGGTTATGATACAACAAAAGGCTGTGTATGTGCATCCAGAAGCATGGAAAGGGCTAAGACCGTTCTTTGGCCAAGTAATACGGACTAAACCATTTGTGGCTATTGCCAAGCTAAATGCAATCAGCAAGCACGTGTCTCATATGCTGTCATTCTTCCATTACGGAAACGTTACTGAGTCAGCCCTGCAAGCGTTAGGCCCGGCCAACTTCTTGACAACTAGACTTGATGGCAAGCGTATGTGGACATACAAGGCTGGCCAGCTACTGATGGATGAGCCGGCTGTTGTCAGAGATGCCTTGCTTGCTGGACTACAGTTTGACCCACACGAGATAGAGCCTTACGGTTATGCTGTGGATGCGATCAACAAGCTTGTCAGCAAATCAAAGGGCGTGCCTGTTGTTGGCAAGGCTGTCAACAAGATGGCGAAAGGCCATGCGAAGTTCCAAGATATGCTGTGGAACGGTTATGTTGGGCCAGTCAAATTGTATGCTTATCATTATTTGATGTCTAAATCATTGGGGCAAATAGAGAAACATATCGCCAAGACAGGCGATTATGATCTATCCCCTGCACAGCTATACCAGCTCAAGGTAGACACAGCAGACTTTGTTAACAATGCTATTGGTGGGCTTGAAAAAGAGTCTTATAAGTGGACACCTGCTGTCTGGCAGATTGGCGGTCTGCTGCTTAGATCGCCTGAATACACTATGGCGAACATAAACAATATGTTTAAGATACCCTTGCAGCAGGCCAAGAAGATCACAGCAAAGGCGACTGGCAAAGATTATGGAAAAGAGTTCTACCCCAAACAGGATGCCATTAAGCGCAGGCGGTGGGCCGGGTCCATGGGCTACCTTGCAGCAGGGATTATGATAGTCGGCAACGCACTCAACGCTTTGTCTTCCGGCAAGCCTATGTGGAAGAACCCTCCTGGCCGCAAAATGTGGATTGATATAACTGCTTACGACAAACTGCTTGAGAAGATTATTCCGGGTTATGATGCAGGAGATCAGCGCAGGTATATCAGGTTAGGCAAGCAGATGGTCGAGGTAGTGCGCTTGTTAGAAGACCCAATGGAAGTGTTTGGTTCTAAAATGTCACCTGTTTCACGTGCTGTGTTCGAACAAATATCAGGCTCCTCTCCCGGGTCCGGCTGGGATATGGACTTCAAGGGCAAGGACTTTTGGAAGACAGTCATTCCGTTTGCAGACTACAAGGACCTCGGCATATGGGAGAGCATGATACCTTCAAGATTGCGCCATATTGCTGCTTCATTTGTACCACTGAGCCTGAAGGGTAATAACTTTGCCTTTACTTTCCCAATGGTGCGTGGTGTAAGCAAATATAAAATGGCGCGAGCGTATCAGGATGTGATAATATCACAGGTGGACCCGTCGTTGTTTGGCAAGATGATGCCCAAAGGCATTGCTGCCCAGAAAATGAAAGAGCTAGAAGAAGCTGCTGTGATGAACGGTTATAGTCATGCTGAGATATTAAAGCAAGCACAGACCGCTACTAGGACACAATACTATCCAAAGTTCTGGGATGCAATCAACTCAGGCAATACAGCAGAAGCAGAGCGAATTGCTAGCATATTAGTATACGTGGACACAAACATTAGTGGGTTGAAGCAGAGCGGTAAGTACAGGGAGTTTTCTGATGAGACTATTAGGAAAGCAGTCAGCATTGTGGAAAAACAGAAGTCAAACAAGAGGCGGTAACAGGAGGGTGGCATGGACGAAGTGAAGCTTGAGCAAAGGTTAACAACAATCGAACAGGGGCAGAAGCATATGACTGATGCAATCGTAGCAATCCAGAAGACTTACACAGAGTTCAAGGGGCTGGCTATATCTGTCAACACCCTCGCTATCGAAGTCAAACGTGTTGTGGATGATGTATGCGGACTAAGGGGCATCTTAAAAGAGGACATGGCTGCTCTTAACAAAAGGGTGGTCAAGATCGAACACAAGCCTGGCCAGCGTTGGGACAACCTGATAACAACACTTATCTCTTTGTTGATAGGCGCAGTGTTCGGGTATATTATAGGCGAGATCAAGAAACACACAGGAGGATAATTGAGATGGAAAAGATTAATTGGAAACAGAAATTGTCGTCCAGAAAATTCTGGGCCATGATTATTGGTTTTGTCGGCTCTTTATTGGCCATGTTTCTGTCAAATGATATTGTTTTGCAGATCACTGGTCTGTTGGGCCAAGTAGCAGCTATCGTTGTCTACATGCTGTCCGAGGCTATGATTGATGCGGCCAGGGTTAAAAAGGATGACGAGAAATGATACTATTTGGTGCTGGCCACGTTGAGGGTGAGAAGATCTGGAAAGGTTACAGCGAGGACAAGAATATGTTCGACCTGGCCCAGCGCAAGGCTAAGTATGCTGCTGAGCGGTATGGCCAGCAGACCAAGACCTTTTACGTGACTGGCACAAGCTATCCGGCAGTCGAGGCTGCTTGCAAGGGTTGTGAGATAGCCAGCTGGGAGCACTCAGATGCCTGGACCCCGGACCCTGCTGTCAATCGTGTATCAGTCTACAGGACGGTGCTAAACAAGGGTGATGGACCTTGTCTGCTGCTTGCACAGGCCACCATGGAGTTATTAGGCAACACCAAAGCCGAGGTCAAGCGGAAGGTCAACAGCTCAGGCAAGGATGGCTTTGGAGTGATAGGCAGGGCCATGCGAGCAGGGTGCAAGGATAGTTGGCTGCACGAGCATGGCTTCCATACCAACGATTGGACAAGGGCCTTGCTGTCAGATGCAGCGGTCAGGCAGCAGTTAGCCGAGGCAGAAGTAGATGTTCTGGCTAATTATTATGGATGGGAGAGTGTAGATGGTATGCGGAGAGTATTGAAAAAGACCAGCCCGACTATGAAAGGTGCAGATGTAATTGAGTTTCAGGAAGCTGCCAACAAGCTGATCAATGCTGGGCTGGACGTAGACGGTTCATACGGTGGTGCATCTGAGCGTGCTGCCAAGGATCTGCAAGCGTTCCTGGGCGTAGCTGTGGACGGTTATGTAGGACCTGCTACATGGGCTGCTATTGATGCAGCACTGGCTGTGCCCGGACCAGCCCCTAACTGTGACGAGTATGTCCGGCAGATAGCCAGGCTGGAAGCAGACAACAAAGATTTGCAGACAAGGATTATTACTCTGACCAATTCTAACAATTCGTTACAGATTGAGCTTTTGGATGCTGTCAGCAAATACAACCAGGTCAAAGCAGCACTTGATGTTTTGCGTGGGGTTTGATAGTATAAGGGTGACCCTGAATTACCTCTTTCAGTGAAAAGAACCTTGGCTTTTGCGGTTTGCCAAGGTTCTTTTTGTTTGTCTGTTATATTAACTTGTCAGGCTTCAAAGAAGTATCTAAATATTTCGGCAGCGGACTTGAGAACAGATACTGTAGATACCTTGTCGCACATATTCTTGTGTCTATATGGGCAGCCTATGCAGGTCGATCTGCTTTCGCAAAACACTGTCAGAGCATGCCACTCGACCACCAGAGCCATTGCTCTTATAACATAATCCAGCTCAGCTTCTATTCTTTCGTTTTCTTTTTTTATCATTACCTTGCTCCTTGCCTACCCTTGTTATGGACACATGAGTCAAGTATTCTGTTCCGTCAGTGTAGATCACTTCTGTACCGTCCACACTCTTAACTATATCAGCACTGGCACGATAAAGCACCCCGATATGTCTTAGGCAATCTAACGTGGACTCTATTAGATGATGGGTTGTTACTGGTCCAGCTGATCTGGGCATTACAAACTTCATGCTTACGTTGACTGGCAAGGCTATCTTTGGCATGGACCAGGTGCCCAAGTACTGGTATCTCTTGCGCTTGTGATAAGCCAGCCACTTGTTGTATACGGTTGTGGGCTTTAACACAAAGTTACCGCTCTCGTCTTGCAGGACCACTTTAGAGTCTTTGCGAATGACCGTCTTGCCTACCATGGCAAAGCTGTACAGCTCTTTGCCTTGCTTGTTGCGGTCCTGGTCCGGACTATCCTGTTGTTTGACTTGCTGCTCCAATATTTCTACTCCATTAACTGCCCGGCAGATATATGTCATGCTGTCTTTGTCTATGTCGTCAGACAGGATAACCTTGCCAGCAATGTTTCTGATCTCATGCCGGACTGTGTACTTGCCTGGCACAGCCTGATCAGGCACGTGGATTGTTATTACTGTTAGCCCTTTTAGCTCGCCTGGCTTTACGAACATTTACTTTCCCTACCCCTTCCCATCTACTGCGCCTTGTGCAGACTCTGCAAGGCATTTCTGTCTGACACACTGATAGATACTTGCAGTTACTACAGGCCCGGCCTGTCACCATCTGATCATGATAATCTTCCCATGCATCTATATACCCTGCTTCACCCTTAGTAAACACTGTTGCCACCCTCTTTCATATCGTCTATGTATGCTACCCCTGCTGCATATGCTTGCCACATATCGGCCCGAAAGCCATAGAACCAGTCAGGATTGGCCTTTACTCCTTTGCCATTCTTCATGTCATGCTTGGCGAACCGCTCTATCAGCACTTGCCGGACTTGTGCATCTGTAGCCCTAGCAGAGCCAGTCACAATTGCCTTGATGCTTGATCTATACATGCGTTTCGGGTCAACGGTAAGAGTTCCCATAAACCTGCCTACCCATACACATGTTTCAAAGACTGTTGCTCCTGCTGTCATGTTAGCTCCAAAGAATTGTGGCATCTCTATTACAGCGGTGTCGATACTGCCGGTCGAGTCAAGGCAATCGACTATGTTTAGCAATATATCATTCGGCAGCTTGCCGAAATCCAGTGGCTTGTACGTCTCCATGTCCATTGTCACATATCCGCTCTGTGTTGTTCCCGGGTCGATTGCTAGCAGTGTCTTGGTTGCCATGTTTTTTCTTCCTTCCTGCCTTTCTGGTCTTGAAGTTATACCCTTTCTTGCGGTAGTGCCTTATTGCTGTAAGCAGCGAGCGTTCGCAACTGTAGTTATACACCCTCACCATGCGTTCTGTCGGTATGTCAGAGTTCCAGTCGTTTATCATCATTTGAATTAGTCCAGGCGGCTTCCCATAATTCATAGGCACTTTCTGTTGCCTTAGTATATCGTATGCGTATTGCCGGCTTATATAGTGCTGCTTAGCGATCTCTTTAACAGGCGTTCCGGCTTTGTACTTATTGGCGATCTCCTGCTTTTCCTCGGCTGTCATAGCGGACACACTCCTTCCTGGCAGTCTGGGTCAGGTGCGATCAGCTCCGGGTTGTCGTAGATGTTTCCGATTTTTTCTTTGACAAAGTTTTTTATGCTGTAATGCCCCATTCCTGGCTGGTATGTGGCATAGTTTTCACACAACACCTGGATAAACTCGCCCCTATCCCAGACAATAACCATATTCCCGCTGTCATATCTTGATGTGGCCCTTACAACATCACCCTCATATATCTCTACACCATCTTTATCTACCTCGCCCGTCCACATACCGACTGTTTTCGGATCCACCGGGAACCAATCACCGATAGCTATATACTCATCTGTGGCTTCTGTGATCTCGTTGAGAATGTACCCATCAAGATACGCTCCACCATACACCCAGTTGCCCTTTTCTATGTCACAATAATCGCTATCGATTAAAGCTTTGCCACGGAATTTATATGGTCTCATCATTTAGCCCTCCTGTTCCAATGATTTCCTGTTGCCGGCTGTTAGATGTCGCGCTGATACGCTTGCAGGGCGGCGATGGCTAGGTCAAGCGAATCAACAAACGTTCC